>JBKDTB010000027.1:0-13401 GCA_046340515.1 Cyanobacteriota bacterium
TTGAATCAGCTCCCCCCCCCGCCATCCCAGACTGCCCCCGTTCCCACCCCCGGAACCCCCTGGCCGCCCCCAACCCACCCACCCCCCAACCCCGCGCCGTCCCAGCGCCCGACGCCGACCCTGCCCCGGCGGCGACTCCCCCCTGCCGCCCCCGCCTCCGGCAATCCCTGGCGAGCGTCCCCCCCACCCGCCTCCGCCAGCTCCGCCCTTTCGCCGCCCCCACCAGCGCCCACCTCCAACCCCTCCCCTCCGCCACAGCGCTCCTCGACCTTGCCAGCAACGACTACCTCGGCCTGAGCCGTCACCCCGATGTGATCGCGGCGGCGGCGGCAGAGCTGACGACCAGCGGCCTGGGCGCCGGCGCCTCGCGCTTGATCAGCGGCACCCGGCCGGTGCACCAGCAGCTTGAAACAGACCTGGCGCACTGGCTGGGCCGGGAGCGGGTTTTGCTGTTTCCAAGCGGATTCCAGGCGAACATCGCCGCCGTCGGTGCCTTGGCGGATCGCCACAGCCTGGTGCTCGCCGATCGTGCGATCCATCACTCCCTGCTGGTGGGCGTGCGGGCCTGCGGGGCGCGGCTGGCCCGTTTTGCGCCCAACGACCTCGCCGACCTGGAGCGCCGCCTGATCGCCGCCCGGCGGGAGGTCCCTGAGCGCCCCCTGTTGGTGCTCTGCGAGAGCCTTTACAGCATGGATGGCACCAGCCCGCCCCTGCCGGCGTTGGCGGCGCTCTGCGCCCGCCATGGTGCCCCCCTGCTGGTGGATGAGGCCCACGCCTTGGGGGTGATGGGGCCCGGGGGACGGGGCCTGGCCCATGGGGTGGCCGAGGTGGCGATCGTCTGCGGCACCTTCGGCAAGGCCTTCGGCAGTGGGGGCGCGTTCCTCGCGGCGGACGCCACCGTGGGGGAGTGGCTGCTGCAGGCGAGCGGCGCCTTCCGCTACACCACCGCCCTGGCGCCCCCCCTGGCCGCCGGGGCCCTGGCCGCCCTGGGTTGGATGCGCGACACGACGGAGGCGGCCGCCGGCCGGGAGGCCCTGAGGGAGCGGGCCTGGCGCTGGCGGGAGGCGTTGGTGGCCGCCGGCTGGCCCCGGCCGCCGGGGGAGGGGCCCATCCTTCCCCTGCTGGTGGGCGACGCCGAAGCGGCCCTGGCCCTGCAGGCCCGGCTGGAGGCGGCCGGACTGCTCACCGTCGCCATCCGCCCCCCCACGGTGCCGGAGGGCATGGCGCGGTTGCGGCTGGTGCTGCGCGAGGATCTGCCCAGCGGCACCCTGGCCCGCCTGCTTGATGCCCTTGGCCATGGCCCCTGCTGACGTCTCCCGGCCCCGCGCCGCCGCACCGACCCCGCAGGTGATCGCCATGCACGGTTGGGCGGGCGACAGCCGGCAATGGCAGCCCCTGGCGGCGGCCTTCGAGGAGCGGGGATGGCACTGGCGAAGCGGTGAGCGGGGCTACGGCGCGCGCGCCCCGCAGGCGCCTGGCTGGCAGGGGGAGGGGCGGAAGGTGGTGATCGCCCATTCCCTGGGGCCCCACCTGCTGCCGGCGGAGGTGTGGACGGCGGCGGACGCGGTGGTGTTGCTGGCCAGCTTCGGGCGGTTCGTGCCGCCGGGCGCCGCCGGCCGTCGCCTGCGGACGGCCCTGGTGGGCATGGCCGCCGCCCTGGGGGACCGCGACGCCGCCCGCGCCATGCTCCGTCATTTTCTGAGCGAAGCCGTGGCGCCGGATCCGATCGAGGCCATGGTGCCGGGACCGGAGGCCGGGCCCCTGGAGTCGCCCCAGCGGGAGCGCCTGCGGGCCGACCTGGAGCTCCTGGAGCGAACGGAGGGCCTGCCGGAGGCGTTTCCCGGCGGCGTGCCGGTGTTGATCGTGGAGGCGGGGGAGGATCGCATCGTGGCGCCGGAAGCCCGCGCCCTGTTGCGCGAGGCCCTGCCCGAGGCGACCCACCTCCTTTTGCCAGGCGCCGGCCATGCCTTGCTCACCGCGCCCCTGCTGGAGCCCCTCCTCGCCTGGCTCGCCTCAGGCCGCCTGACCCCGCCATGACCCCGGGCCCCTTCAGCGACCGGGTGCGGCAGGCGTTTGCCCGGCGGGTCGACGCCTATGAGCCCATGGCACCGCTGCAGCGCGGGATGGCCTGGCGCCTGGCCGGCGGGGCCGCCCGCCACCTCGGGGGCGGGGGGCTGCCGGCGGGTCCCTGCGCCGACCTGGGCGCCGGCACGGGGCTGGTGGGGCGGGCCCTGGCGGCCCGGGGCGTGGCCCTGCCGGGGCCGTTGGAGCAGCTCGACCTCTGCCCCGAGGCGCTCGCCCGCAACAGCTCCGGCCCCCCCCTCCCCTGGGACCTCAACCAGGGCCTGCCCGTCCACCTGCGCGGCGCCGCCCTCCTCACCTCCAGCTTCGCCCTGCAGTGGCTGGCCGATCCCGCCGCCACCCTCGCCCTCTGGGCCGCCCACCTGGCGCCCGGCGGTGCGCTGCTGCTGAGTGTGCCCACCGCCGGCAGCTTCCCCGAATGGCGCCAGGCCGCCCAGCAGGCTGGGGTGCCCTGCAGCGCCCTGCCCTTCCCCGCGGCCGAAGCGCTGCTGGACGCTGTCGCCGCCGCCGGTCTGGAGTGGATCGAGGCGCGGGTGCTCACCTTTTCCAGGCCGGCCAGGGGAGGCGAGGGCAGGAGCGCCCCCGGAGCCGGGGCGGGGGCTTGGGGCCAGGTTGACCCTGCGGCGGAACGGAGCGCCGTCGCTCCCTCAGCCGCGCCAGCCCCGCAACGGGCGACCCCGGTCTTCTGCGCCACCCCAACCCCTCCAGCCGTTCCAACCGTTCCCGCTCGCCACCCAGCCCTGCACGCCCTGCGCGCCATTCGGGCCATCGGGGCCGACGCCACCCCCGGCGGCGCGTCCTTGTCGCCGGGCGACTGGCGACGTCTGCTGGCGGCCTGGCCCGCCGGGGGCGCCCTGAGCTGGGAGGTGCTCGTGCTCCTGGCCCGCCGGCCTGCCGCCTTTCTCTCCAGAGGAGCGCCGCCATGCGCCTGGTGATCGCCGGCACCGACACGGACGTGGGCAAAACGGTCGTCAGCGCCCTGGTTGTGCAGGGTCTCGGCGCTCACTACTGGAAGCCCGTGCAGAGCGGCCTGGCGGAGGGCAGCGACAGCGAACGGCTGCGGGAGCTCCTGGGGTTGCCAGCGGAGCGGATCCTGCCGGAGGCCTATCGCCTGCAGGCTCCCGTTTCCCCCCACTGGGCGGCGGAGCAGGACGGCGTCGTCATCGATCCCGCCGCCCTCGCCCTCCCCGCCGTGGCGGGTCCCCTGGTGGTGGAATGCGCCGGTGGGCTGCTGGTGCCCCTGCGCCGTGACGGAGGGCCGGGGGCGCTGCAGATCGATCAGATCGTCCGTTGGGGCCTGCCGGTGGTGCTGGTGGCCCGCAGCGGCCTCGGCACCCTCAACCACACCCTCCTCTCCCTGGAGGCCCTGCGCCAGCGGGCGATCCCGGTGCTCGGGCTGGTGCTCAACGGCCCCCTCCACCCCGACAATCCCCGCACCCTCGAAGCCCTCGGCGGCGTGCCCGTGCTTGCCCAGCTCCCTCCCCTGCGCCCCCTCACCGCCAGCACCCTGAACGACCAATGGCAGGCCAGCGCCCTGCCGCTTAAGCTCGCGCCATGAAAATGCGCAGACGCGACTGGCTGGTGACCGCGGCCGTGGCGGGAGTCTGCATGGCCATCCTCACCCTCTTCACAGACTTTGAGGAGTCGCTTCGCTTTTGGGCGCAGTGTCCCCAGGCGCTCCTCCCCGGTCAGCGCCCGCCCCACTGCCGCTGAGGCCCGCCCCCGCTCCGCTGAGGGGGTCAGACCTCCCCGTGGCGGGCGCGCAGGGGGCACTGGCGGGTGAGAGCGGCCACGTTCCGCTTGGCCATCGACAGGGGCCAGCCCTGGCGCAGATGGTCGTGCAACCGTTCGATCTGGCTCGTGCTCCAGCCCTCCCGCTCCAGACCCACCCGGATCGATGGCCACTGGCCTTCGGCGAACAGCTCGCCAGGGCCCCAGGGGCCTCGCGTCGGCCGGGATCGCGAGGGCGGCTCCCCTTCCGGCGGGGGCAGGAAGCGGTTGGACAGAAAACGCGACCGGGTCATGACAAGCCCCCGGGAGGAAGGTGTTGATTCCATCATGGCAAGGGCGCGGGTCGTTGATCATGGGCATGGACACCAACGCGGGTAGCCGTTTCCCCATGGACGCGATTCCAGACGCCGGCCCGCTGCCCGCCTCGGGCTGGCATCCGAATCTCTGGCATCCCTCCACCCAGGTGGCCATTGCCGATCCGCCCCTCCCGGTGGTGGCCGGGCGGGGCGTTTGGCTGGAGCTGGAGGATGGCCGCACCCTGATCGACGGCATCAGCAGCTGGTGGGTCACGCTCCACGGCCACGCCGAGCCCACCATCGCCGCCGCCATCGCCGCCCAGGCCACCCGGCTGGAGCAGGTGATCTTCGCCAACTTCCGCCATCCGCCGGCGGATCGCCTCGCCGAACGGCTCAGCGTCCTCACGGGCCTGCCGCGCCTCTTCTTCTCCGACAACGGATCCACCGCCGTGGAGGTGGCCCTCAAGATCGCCTGGCAGTGGTGGCGCAACCAGGGGACGCCCCGCTCCCGGCTCATCGCCTTTGCGGGTGGCTATCACGGCGACACCGTGGGTGCCATGGCCCTGGGGGAGCGCTCCCTCTTCTCCGCCCCCTTCGAGCCCCTGCTCTTCGATGTGGCGCGCGCCCCCTGGCCCGCCACCTGGTGGGGCGACGACCGCGTGGAGGAGAAGGAGGCGGAGGCCCTGGCCGCCCTGGAGCGCCTGCTCGACATCCCCACCGCCGCCGTGATTCTGGAGCCTCTGGTGCAGGGGGCGAGCGGCATGCGGATGGTGCGGCCGGGCTTTCTGCGAGAGGTGGAGCGGCGGGTGCGGCAGGCCGGCTCCCTGCTCATCGCCGATGAGGTGTTGATGGGCTTCGGCCGCGGCGGCGCTCTGTTCGCCAGCCCCCTCGCCGGCCTCACCCCCGACCTGATGGCCCTCTCGAAGGGCCTCACCGGCGGCTTCCTGCCCATGGGGGTGACAATGGCCAGCGAACGGCTCCACGCCGGCTTCATCGGCACCGATCCGCGCCTCACCCTTTATCACGGCCACAGCTTCACCGCCAATCCCCTCGGCTGCGCCGCCGCCCTCGCCAGCCTCGATCTGCTCCAGGCCACCCCCGAACGCCACGAGGGCCTGGAGGCCCGCCACCGGCCCCTGCTGGAGGATCTCGCCGCCCTGCCCGCCGTGCGACGCCCCCGCCTGCGGGGCACCATCGCCGCCTTTGAGGTGGTCCCCCCCGACCAGGCCGAGCCGGGGGGCTACCTCAACCCGATCGGTCGGCGGCTGCAGCGGCGGCTGCTGGCGGAGGGGGTCTTCCTGCGGCCCCTCGGCAATGTGGTCTACCTGCGGCCGCCCCGGTGCATCAGTGACGCCGAGCTGCGCCAGTGCTATGGCGCCCTGGCCACCGCCCTGCGGGAGCTGTAGGCGCTCCTCAGGGCCCGGCCAGGATCGCCGCCTCCGCGTCCGCCCGGGAGAGGCCGTAGGGGAAGAGGCGCACGCTCTCGCCGCCCGGTTCGCGCCAGATCACCTTCACCTCCTCCACCTCCAGGGCGATGCGGGCGGTCCAGGCGTCGCGGCGCAGGTCCCACCAGGGGGAATGGGGCTCCTCCTGGTGGGCGCCGAGCCGCCGCAACCACTCCTCCAGGGCCGGCAGGGGGTGGTTGTAAAGCGGCGTCTCCTCAGGGGGCAGGGTCATGGGAGCCATCGGCCGTCAGCGGCGGCGACTGGGGCTCCTCCACGATCCCATCCCCCGGGGAGGCCGCCGCCAGGGCCGCGGGATGGAGTTCCGCCCACCAGCTGGGCCAGCGCACCAGCTCCGCCCCCCGCGCCCAGGCCACGCCGATGCCGACCACCAGGCTGAGCACCAGGGCGAGGGCCAGCAGCAGGAGGGCGAACCACTCCCCCCCCGAAAGCGCCCGCCGGATCGACACGGGCGCCGGCCGGCCCACCGGGGCGCCAGGGGGGGGCGAAGGAGCAGGGGAGGGGCGGCGCCGCTCCTCGTCGTAGAGGCGGCGGGCCTGGGGATCGATGAGCACGCCGTAGGCCCGCTTCAGGCGCTGGAAGGCCCGGGCGGCCACGGGGAGGGGGAGGCTGGTGGTGTCCGGGTGGTAGCGCTTGCTGAGGCGGCGGAAGGATTGGCGCAACTGCTCCGCCGTCGCCGTGGGGGGAACCTGGAGCAGCTCGTAGAAGCCCACGGCCAGCAGGGGCAAGTCTTCCGAGGCCTCCTGCGCACCGGTCGCGGACGAGGAAGGGGCGGCATCCGGGGAGGCGGAGGACGACGGCATGGGCCGAGCGGCTTGGAGGACCCGGACGGAAGGCGCCATCCTAGGAAGAACCCTCCCGCCTGTCGCGGCTTGCTGGCGATGCGCATGGTTGATCCCCTGGCCCGGGTCTGGGAACCCCTCGGTTGGCAGCCGGACGCCACGCAGCTGGCGCGGTTGGAGCAGCTGCGCGAGGAGTTGTGTCGCTGGAACAGCCGCCTCAACCTCACCCGCCTGGTGGAGGGCGACGACTACTGGATCGCCCAGGTGTTCGACAGCCTCTGGCCTTGGCTGCCTCTGCTTCAATCCGCCGATCCCCCCGCCCCCCGCCTGATCGACGTCGGCACCGGCGGTGGCTTCCCGGGCCTGGCTCTGGCCATCGCCCTGCCCAAGGCCCACCTCACCCTGGTGGATTCGGTGGCGCGCAAGCTGGAGGCGGTGGAGGCCATGGCGCAGGCGGTGGGGCTGGGGGAGCGCGTCAGCCTGCGCCGCGAGCGGGTGGAGCGCACGGGCCATGACGCCGCCTGTCGGGGCCGGTTCGATGGCGCCATGGCCCGGGCCGTGGCCAGTGCGCCGGTGGTTGCCGAATATCTCGTGCCCTTGCTCAAGCCGGAGGGGCAGGCCGTGCTCTACCGGGGCCAGTGGTCTGACGCCGACCAGGCCGACCTGGAGCGGGCCCTGGTCCCCCTCCGCGCCCGGGTGGCGAGCGTGGAGCGGCGGGAGCTGCCGGCGGAGCGGGGCGTGCGCCACGCGGTGCGCCTGATGCCCCTCGCGCCCTGCCCCAAGTCCTACCCGCGGGCGGTGGGGTTGCCCGCCAAGGTGCCCCTGGGGCAGAGCCCTGAGCCCTCCTGAGGTCGGCGCGGGCGGAGCCCCCTTCCAGGGCCCCGCGTTGCTCCCCCAAAACCCGGGGCTGTGGATCGCAGAATCCTTCCCGACACGGGTCGCGCTCTCCCGGCCCGAGGAGGACGACCCCCGGTGCGGCAACGTCGATCCCTGCCGCTGACGGCGAGGAACGGACACTCCTCCCCCTGCCTTTCAGTGCTTGCGACACCCGTGACCTGGATGGGTTCGAGGGCCTTCCCAACCCGCAGGCCCTCCGTGTTGACGCTGGCAGATTCGCTTTTTACGGTTGATTTTGTGCCAATGATCCTCCACGTCGATTCCCATGGGTCTTTTCTCCCTGTCGCGCGCCAGCACCCTGGTGGTCGCTGTTCTCCCCCTTCTGGCCGCCTCCGGCGCCCACGCCCAGGGCGGCCTGACCTTTCCCGCTCCGGGCGTGGTGTGCGACACCGTCGGACGATCTTGCTTCGACAGCTCGGGCCCTTCGGCCGTGCTGACGCAGCAGCAGTTCGGCGAACGGGCGGCGGATCGCGTCGCGCGCAACGCGGCCCGGGCCGACAGCCGTGACTTTCGCCTCAGCACCGGCCAGACCTGCATCCTCGCGAAGCGCACCTGTTACGACGATGGCTGGAACCAGACCAACGTGGCGGTCAAACTCACCCAGCGCCTCTTTGGCACGTCCGGCGGCGGCACCGCGATCAGCGGCGACACCAGCGGTGGTGACAAGCCGGTGGTGCGCGATACCGGCTTCTGCACCCTGAGCCGCGGAGGCCTGTCGGTCTTTGATGGCTCCTGCAACCTGAAGCAGGTGGTTCGGGAGGGCCAGAACACCTTTGTGGTGACGCTGCGCGGTGGCAGTCGCTATGTGTTTCGCCAGGCGGGTTCTGGCTATGCGGTGACGGATGACAGTGGCCGCACCTGGCCGGCCACCTTCGTTGATCGAGGGCGCAGCGGTGTCTTCCGCTTCGGCGACTACAAGCTGGTGGCCACCCAGAACACAAGCGCTGGTGGCCTGGCCCCCGACTCCAGCGGCCGGCCTTCCGGCGCAAATCCGGCCTCCGGCGGCACGATGAACAAGCAGGAGGCCACCGGCGAAGCCCTGGGCAACCTGCTCAAGGCCATCTTCTCCAGGCCTTGACCCCTCCTCACCCTCCGCTCAGCATCCGCCCCAGCAACGCCCCCTCCCGTCCCCGCAGGGTCATCAGGCCCCAGCGCACATCCCAGGGGGCCTGGCCGTAGAGCCCCACCATGGCCGCCAGCAGATCCCGCGGCCCCGAGGTGTTGGTGAGAAAGCCCATCCATTGGTCGGGGGGAAGACGGAAGAAGGTGTGGAAGTGATGGCGGAGGCGGGCCTCATCGAAGCGCATCAATTTCTCCAGCCCAAAGCGAAAGAAGGCGTGCTTCCAGCGCAACTCCGGGCTCCACAGCCCCTGCCAGGCCGCCTCCGCCAGCTCCGCACCCACCAGCCCCGCCCTCAGGCCGGAGGCGATGGCGTCGGCCAGATCGGGGGCCCGTCGCAGCAAGCCCCCAACCAGGTAGCCCGAGGCGGGATGCACCATCCCTGCGGCCCCGCCGAAGCCCACCACCCGTTGCCGCCGATCCGGCAGGGGGGGATTCATCGGAAAGAGGCAGAACTCCTCATGGAGCACCTCCCGCACCTCCACGCCCCGATGGGCCAGGCGCCGCCGCAGTCGGGCCTGCAGGGTGGGGAAGGGCACGGGGGGCGCCAGGGCGAGGGATGTTTCCTCCACAAAGAAGATCCCCTCCCCCAGATCCATCGCATAGAGAAACGTGGGCGGCTCTCGGCGCTCCGCTTCCGTCAGGTGGTCCGGGCGGTAGTCCATGAACACGAACTGTCCTGCCGGGATGGGGTCGGCGCTGAAGCGGCCCACGATCCCGTAGGCCGCCTGCCCGGCGACGGGCCCATCGCTGTCACGGCGCACAAACACCGGCGCATGGCCGCTGGCATCCACCACCAGCCGTGCCCGCCACTCCTCCCCCGCCGCGGTGGTCACCGTGGACAGGCTGCCATCGTGGCGAATCGTCTCAGCCCGTCCCCGGTGCCAGCGCACGCCGGCCCGGCCGCAACGCTCGAGCCAGTGATCCCGCAGAGCCCCTTTGTCGAAGAGGCCGTAGGCGCGCCCATGGCGGATGGAGCCCTCCTCAACGTCGAGGCCGATGCCGAAATGACTCACGCTGTCCTCCCAGCGGTGGGAGAGCAGGTGAGCCAGGCCGAGGTTCTCCACCTCCCCCGCCCAAATGCCGTAGGTGTTGGCCCAGGGGGTGGTGGGCGGGTCGGGGGCGAGGGCGGCCACTGACAACCCCCGTTCCCCCAGCTCCGCCGCCAGGGCCAGGGCCGCCGGGCCCGCGCCGATCACCAGCCCGTCCCCGCTCCATGCCGCGTTGCCCGTACCTCCGCTCACCACCGCGCGCCTCCTGATCATGCACCCGGCCACTTTCCCCCATGGCTGGCCCCCCGCTCCAGGCCGGTGGTGCCCTGGAGGTGAGCCCCCTCGACCGAACCCTGAAAGCGAGTGGGGCGACGCCTGCGGATGGGGCCGCGTCCTCAGTCTTCGGCGCCGTCTCCCGCCCCCTCGTCCGTGGTCACCGCCGCGATCGAGGTCTCCGCCGCGATCGCGGTCTCCCCTTCCTCCGTTGCGGGAGTTGGCGTTGCCAGACCCTCCTCCCCCGCCGCCGCTGGCGGCACCAGCACCACTTCAGCGAGGCGGTCCCCGGCGTCGAGCCGCTGCAGCCGCACCCCTGTGGCGGCTCGCGACTGTTGCGGCACCGCATCGGCCTGCATGCGCACGATCACGCCCTTTTCGCTCACCAGCAGCAGTTCTTCGCCGCTGCCGAGCACCTTCAGGCCGATCAACACGTCTCCCTCCCGCCGGAAGCGCATCGCCCGCAGCCCCATGCCCGCCCGTTTCTGGAGCCGGAACTGCTGCACGGGCACCCGCTTGCCCAGCCCGCTGGCGCTGGCCACCAACACCCAGGGGCCTTCGCCGCTGATCACCTCCTCGGCCTCTCCGTCCTCGTCGTCGGCACCTTCGGCCACCCGATCGGCCAGCTCCGCCGGGAGCACATCCATGCTCACCAGTTGATCTCCACCCCGCAGGTTCATGCTCCGCACCCCCCGGGCGGTGCGCCCCAGGGGACGCAACTCCTCGTCACTGAGCCGGAAGTGGATCGTCATGCCATTGCGCGAGCCGATGAGCACACTGTCGCCCGGCAGGGCCAGCCGCACCCAGCGCAGGGCGTCGCCCTCCTCCAGGGAGATGGCGATCAGGCCATTGACGCGGATGTTGGCAAAGGCGGAGAGGGTGGTGCGCTTGATGTAACCCTTGCTGGTGAGCATCACCAACTGCTCATCCGCGCCGAAGGTGCTCACCGCCAACACGGAAGTGATCGCCTCCTCCCGGGGAATCGGCAAGAGCTGAACGATCGGCGTTCCCTTCGCCGTGCGACTGCAGATCGGCACCCGGTAAGCCGGAAGGGAATAGACAACGCCGCGATCACTGAACAAGAGCATCGCGTCATGGTCGTTGCAGCTGATGAAGAGCTTCACCGCCTCCTCCCCCTGGGAGCGGGTGCCGGCCTTGCCCCGGGTGCCGCGGCTGGTGGCCTCGAACTCGCTCACGGGCATGCGCTTGAGATAGCCCGTTTCCGTGAGCAACACCACCGACCGTTCATTCGCGATCAGGTCAATGTCCTCCAATCCGCCTTCGAGATCGAGGATCTGGGTGCGCCGGGGGGAGTCGTATTTGGTGCGGATGGCCTGCAGCTCCTCGCTGATCAGGCTGAACACCCGTTCGCGGCGGGCAAGGATGTCCTTGTAGTCCGTGATCTTGGCGAGCAGATCCTCATGCTCCAAGCGGATCTTGTCGGCTTCCAGGGCCGTGAGTCGCCGCAGTTGCATCTGCAGGATGGCGTCCGCCTGGGCTTCACTCAGGCCGAAGCGCTCCTTCAATTGCTCCCGAGCCGTGGCCGTGTCGGCGGCGGCGCGGATCAGGGCGATGATGGCATCAAGGTTGTCGAGGGCGATGAGCAGGCCCAGCAGGATGTGGTCCCGTTCCTCGGCCTTGCGCAGCAGGTAGCGGGTGCGGCGCTCGATGGTCTCGACGCGGAAGTCGAGAAACACCTGAAGCATCTTGCGCAGGGTGAGCAGCACCGGCTCGTTCCCCACCAGCGCCAACATGTAGGCGTTGAAGTTGCTTTGGAGGGGGGTGAGCTTGAAGAGGTTGTTGAGCACCACCTGGGGGTAAGCATCGCGCCGCAGCTCGATCACGATGCGCATGCCGTCGCGATCACTTTCATCCCGGATGTCGGCGATGCCCTCCAGCTTCTTGTCATTCACCATCTCAGCGATCCGCTCGATCAGGGCCGCTTTGTTCGTCTGATAGGGCAGCTCGGTGATGATCACCGCGTCGCGATCGGGTCGGCCGGGGGCTTCGATCGTTTCGATTCTGGCCACGCCGCGCATCGTCACCGAGCCCCGTCCCGTCTGCGCCATCTCCCGGATGCCGCTGCGTCCAAGAATTTGTCCCCCCGTGGGGAAGTCAGGACCGGGAATGAGCGAAAACAGAGTGCGCTCGTCGAGTTCGGGGTTGGCGATCAGGGCCTGCAGGCCGTCGATCAGCTCTCCCAGGTTGTGGGGAGGGATGTTGGTCGCCATGCCCACGGCGATCCCCGTGGAGCCGTTGAGCAGCAACTGGGGGATGCGGGCCGGCAGAACGGTCGGCTCCTGCTGGGAGCCGTCGAAGTTGTCAATGAACGCGACAGTCTCGCTCTCGATGTCTTCCAGCAGGCTGTCGCTGGTCAGGGCCTGGAGGCGCGATTCGGTGTAGCGCATGGCCGCTGGCGGGTCGTTGTCCACCGAGCCGAAGTTGCCATGCCCATCAATGAGAGGCATGCGCATCGAGAAGTCCTGCGCCATGCGCACGAGGGCGTCGTAGACCGCCGTGTCGCCATGGGGATGATATTTGCCCAGCACCTCGCCAACGACGCGCGCGCACTTTCGGTAGGGCCTGTCGCTGGTGAGTCCCAGCTCGTACATCGCATAGAGGATGCGGCGATGCACGGGCTTGAGGCCATCGCGGGCATCGGGCAGGGCCCGACCCACGATCACGCTCATCGCGTATTCCAGATAGGACCGCGACATCTCATTGCGCAGGTCCGTCTGAATGATGCGGCCGTCCCCTTCTCCTGGACCCTTGTCTCCCGGATTGTTCTCTCCAGCTCCCGGAGACTGTCCGGTTGGATCCGCCATGAACAGGCACCTGGGTCACTCCACACTTTATCGGAGCCCCTCGGGCCCTGCCTGACTCCCCTGCCGGCCATGCACCCGTCTGAGTTTCCCCGCCGCACCGAAGCGGAGCTGCAACGCCGCCAGGCGGAGGGCCGACTTCGGGTGCGGCAGGCCGCCGCGTTCCGTCGTCTGGCCCAAACCGCCGGCCTGGCGGCGGCCTATGACCAGACCGACGTGGTGGTGGCCGCCTCTGCGGAGTTCACCAGCCAGGCCAGCCTTCATCTCAGTCTCGGCCCCACCGATCCGCCGATCCGGCTGCGGGATCCCCAGATCGGCGGGGTGCCGGCCATGGCCGGTGGCGCGGGCACCGATCTGGTGGTGCCCGCGGCGGCGGGGCGCCTGCTGCGGGAGTGGCTGGCCGGTCGCCCCGTGGACCTCACCGCCAGCGGCGAGGGCACCACCCTCTTCCCCCGCCGGGAGCTGCACACCTCCCTCCATCTGGACGCTGTCGGCAGCGGCCAGCTCCTGCTGCCCCGGGCGATCACGGAGAACGGAGTTGTGGCGGTGAGCAGTGCCGAGGGTTTGCTGCACACTCCCTATGGCGCCCTGCTGGGCCCCTGGGCCCAGGCCCTCTACACCTGCTCCGGTGCTGACAGCATCGGCCTGGCGATGCCGGGCCTGGAGCTCTTGGGGCCGGGGTCGCCGGTGTTGGTGGCGGGAGCCACGGGTTGGGTGGTGGGTCCCGGGGCCGGGCATCAACCCCAGCCCCGGCGCCTGGCCAGCGGCCATGCCCGCACCCCCGGGGCCGTGGCGGCGGTCTGCGTCGACCTCCATGGTTTGCGGGGGCGTTGGCTGCGGGCGGGGGCGCTGGAGGGGCAGGGCGATGTGCTGCTGGTGGCCATCGCCGCGCCGGTGCCGCTCGTCGACGGCGCCACGGCCCTCGGCGCCGCCACCAGCAACCG
>JBKDTB010000028.1:0-5085 GCA_046340515.1 Cyanobacteriota bacterium
CCCACCAGCCGCTGCCCAGGGAGGCGGCGGCCTCGTCGAGGCTGGGGGGGAGCCGTTCGAGGGCCGCGTCCAGCCCTTGTTTGGCCACCGCCAGGAAACGATCGCCATAGCCCCACAGCAGCAGCGCCACCGGCGCCACGGTGCCTCCGCCGAGGAGCATCAGGCCGAGGGCGAGGACGGCGCCGGGAATGGCGTAGCCCATCCCGGCCAACAGGGTGAGCGGCGGCCAGGGCCCGCGGGGCAGCCAGCGGCGGGCAATGGACAGCAGCAGGGCGAAGAGCAGGGTGAGGGAGGCGGCGCTGAGGGCCAGGCCGAGGGTGCGGCCGGTGAGGCTCAGCAGTTCCAGGGGGTTTTGGGAGGGGATCTGATCCCAGCTCAGCAGGAACCAGAGCAGGGGGAGGCCGAGGGTAAGGAGGGGCGGCCCAAGGGCGAGGACCTGGGCGACCAGGGCGCGCCAACCCCGCAGGCCATGGGCGGGCGCCCGATCCAGCCCCCCGCCCGCGCTCCAGCGTCGACCGCGACGGCGGCAGTGCCGCTCCGCCGCCAGGAGAACGGCGACGAACAGCAAGGCCACCAGCGCCAGGCCGGCCGCGGCGCGGGGTTCGCCATCCGCTTGCCAGCGCTGCAGGATGGCCGTCGACAGGGTCGGCACCCCGAGCAGCTCGACGGCCCCAAGCTCATTCACCACCTCCATGCCGCTGAGGGCGACGCCGGCGCCGATGGCGGGAACGGCGAGGGGGAGGGCGACCCGGCGAAAGGCGCCCCAGGGGCCCGCGCCCAGGCTGCGGGCGGCTTCGAGGGGGCGGCGGCCAAGGGAAGCGAAGCTCTCGGAGGCGAGCAGGAACACGTAGCTGTAGGTGCTGAGACTGAGGCTGGCGATGGCCCATCCCAGGCCATGGATCGACCAGCCGAAGCGACTGCCGAGGTCCACCCCGGTGGCCGCCAGCAGATAGGCCGGGGTGGCGAGGGGCAACACCTGGGCGAGCCTCAGCCAGCGCCGGCCGGGAAAGGCGCAGCTGGCGGTCAACCAGCCATTGGCCGTGCCGAGCACAGCCACCACCAGGCCCACGCCGCTGACCAATGCGAAGGTGTTCGCCACCGCGTCCCGTCCGCCGGGCCCGAGGTCGAGCAGAACACGCGGTGCCACCCCCGAAAGCGCAAACCGCAGAAGGGCCGCCAGGGGAGCGATTGCCAACAGCACCAGCACCAACACCAAAACCGCCAGCAGGGGTGCGGAGGCGGCGGATTTGGCCGGGCGCGGCCCGAGGAGTCCGGAGCTGGCAGAGGCCATGGGGCTTGGAGGAGCCGCTCGGGCCCGCCCGCCGGTCAGCGGCGACGCACCGGGATTGGCACCAGGGCGGGCTCCATCAGGCCGCCGCCACCGTTGTCGTCATCGGAATCCATTCCCAACCACACCAGCACTCCGAGCAGAGCCAGCAGGCCAGCCGTCAGGAGCAGCTCAGTCATGGAGGGTGGACGAATGGTCAAACCATAGCGGCAAAATCGGCCTTTGCCGTAGCTGATGCTGCCGACAGTCCCGGATCAGCCGAAGCCCTTGCCCGCGTCGCGGGCCACGCAGGCCTGGAGTTGACGGCGCAGTTCGGCGGGGTTGAGGTCGCGGCCGATCAACACGAGCTGATTCTTGCGGGGGCCGCTCCAGTCGGTGTCGTCGATGGAGAAGCGCTTGCCGGCCAGGTGGAACACATGGCGCCGCTCGCTCTCGTTGAACCAAAGGATGCCCTTGGCGCGGTAGACGCCGGCCGGGAGCTGGTGATCGAGGAAGGTTTGGAATTTGCGCAGGGAAAAGGGCCCCTCGCTGGTGAAGGAGAGGGAGGTGAAGCCTTCGATGGCGTGGGCCTCCGCACCGTGGGACGACGCCTGGTGGGCGTGGCCCCCCTGGTGCCCATGGCCCTCGTGGGCGCAGACGCCATGGTCGTGATCGCAGGCGCTGTGATCATGGGCGGCATGATCATGGGCGCTGTGGTCATGGTTGCTGGCGGCGGCGCTCTCCTGCCGAGCCGCCACTTTGTCGCTTTCGAACAGGCCCACACTGAGCAGCAGCGCCAGCGGGACCTCCCCTCGCACGGATCGGAGGATGCGGGCGTCGCTCTTGATCCCGCGCAACTTGGCCTCCAGGGCCTCCAGCCGCGACGCGTCCACCAGATCGCATTTGTTGAGCAGCAGCAGATCGCCGTAGAGGACCTGGGCGCGGGCCACCTCCCCCTCCAGCAGTTCATCGTCGAAGTTTTCGGCGTCGACCAGGGTGATGATCGAATCCAGCCGGGTGAGATCCCGCAGATCACTGCCCAGAAACGTCATCGCCACCGGCAGCGGATCCGCGAGGCCGGTGGTTTCCACCACCAGGTAGTCGAGGGGTTCCGGGCGCTCCAGGATCCGGTAGACGGCATCGAGCAGCTCGCCGTTGATCGTGCAGCAGACGCAACCGTTGCTGAGCTCCACCATGGCTTCGCTGGTGCGAACCACCAAGTCGTTGTCGATGCCGATCTCCCCGAACTCATTCACCAGCACCGCCGTGCGCAAACCCTGCTGGTTGGTGAGGATGTGGTTGAGCAGGGTGGTTTTTCCGGCGCCGAGGAAGCCGGAGAGGATCGTCACCGGCAGGGGCGGGCGGGCGGTGGCGGCCTCCAGGGCGGAAGCCTCGGAGGGACGGGAGGCGGGTGGGGAACTGGTGGGGGTCATCGGGGGCGCGGGGCGCATGGAGAGCTTAGGAAGAAGGAGCCGGGCGGGCTGTCGGGAGCTGCCGGCCAGGCTTCCAGCGAAGCGGAGTCGGCCGCCCGAGGTTCGGGAAGGCTTGCGGCGAATGCCATGGGGGGCCGGTGGGACGGGGAAGCGGCTTCCGGCGCGGCGGCGACCGCCTCAGGCGGAGCGCGCCGCCCGGACCTGTCGTTGCTGGCAATTGGCGCAGAGGCCGAAGAACTCCAGCGTGTGAAACAGGGGTTGGAAGCCCTCCAGATGGGTGGTCGGCAGCTCCAGACCGTGCACGGGGCAGTGGGGCAGCCGGAGGGTGTGGCCGCAATCCACGCAGGTGAGGTGGTGCTCGTCTCGCTCCGTGGGGGCGAAGAGGGCCTCGCCGCTGGGGAGATGGCGGCAGCGCACCAGACCGCGCTGCTGCAGCTGGCGCAGGTGGCGATAGACCGTCGCCAGCCCCATCGCCCCCTCCCCCGCCCGCAGGCGCGCATGGAGCTCCTGGCCGGAGAGCTCGTCATCCGCCTGGCGCAACACCTCCAGCAGGTGCTCCTGGCGGGCTGACAGGGCCGCGCTGGTCGGGGTGGGCGAGGTGGGGGGCGTCATCGCGGCGGCGGGAGGTGGCGGCGTGGAGAGGGGCGGGGTGTGAAGCGCCGAAGGGGGGGCGATGGAACCCGGGGGTCATTGTGATGCAGTTGCGCCGGGCGCGAGCCAGAACACTTGCCGCACCGGTGGACCCGGCTTGTCTCCCCCCCCGGCTCCGGTTCCGTGCCCAGCGTCCAGGAAGCGGGGCGTCTGGTCTGGGTCGCCCCCGTCGCCGGTGGCCAGCACCATCGCTCGGGCCGGCGGCGGGGGAGCCGTCCCCTCCTGGCCCGCCCGGGGCAGGGGCCGCAGCGCCGCCACCAGCCGATCACCGGTGGGGTCGTCCTGGAGCTGGGTGCCGGGTTCCAGCTCCCAGTCGCTGAGGGGAAGGCGCCGCAGCGGGCGGCCTTGGCGATCGAGGGCCAGCAGGCTCAGTTGCGGGCGGCGCACGCCGCTCAGCAGGGCCACCCACAGCCGCTCCCCACCACCCTGACAAATGGCCGCCAGCAGGGCCGCGTCGCCCCGCCAGAGCTCCCGAGGCGGCTGGCCCGGCTCCAGCCACTCCAGGGAGCGGCGGTAATCCGGCCAGTGGCGCCGCAGCAGGGCGCGGCCCGAGCGGGGGCAGAAGGCGAGCAGGTCGCGGCTGCCGGGCAGAATCTGCCGCCGAGGGGGCCGGGGCGGCAGCGATTCCAGGGTGAGCCCCTCCGCGCGTGGCACCACCACCGCTCCGCCCTCTGGCAGCAGGCTGGCGGTGCCGATGGCTTCCAGGGGCAGGGTTCGGGGGGGGCCGTTGAGGGGCCAGAGCAGGGTCTTCACCGCGTTGGCGCCCGGCTCGCCGGCCTGCACCAGCAGCTCGCCGCGACGGTTGCCGCTGATGTGGGCGAAGAGCATCTCCTCCCGCCCCAACAGCTCAGGCGTCCCTGCGGTCACGGGGGCCAACCCCTCCCGCTCGGGCGCCAGGTTGCGCTGACGCAGGGGCACGCGCCACACCTGCTGGGTGCCCCCCTCCCGCCGGCTCACCAGAGCCAGGGCCGCGCCATCCCCCAGGGGTTCCACCGCCACGATCTGCCGCCACACCTTCGGCAGGAGGGGTCGCCAGCGGCCGTTGTGGTCGCGCAGCCAGAGCTGGTCGCCCCCGGCGACGGGCACGACGGCCACCAGCCGGGGGCGGGGATCCCAGAGCCAGCGGCGGGGCCGCAGGGGCACCCCCGCCAGGTCGCGCCCCTCCAGGGTGAGCCGCAGGGGGCTGCCGGGTCGCTGGCCGGGGGCCAGGGTCAGCAGGACGGTGTCGCCTTCCCCCAGCCAGCGGTGGGCCAGGGGAGGTTCCAGCCGGCTGGTGGCCAGGCTGGCCGGATTCATGGGGCGGCTGAAGCGCAGGCGGAGGGCCGCCGGCCCGGAACTGGCCGGCGCCTGGCTCAACCGCAGCAGCCGGGGCGGCTGGCGCGCCAGCACGTGCTGCAGGACCAGCGCCACCAGCAGCAGGCCGCCCAGGGCCCGGAGGGGGGCTGGATCGCGGCCAGGCGTGGCGCGGCGGGTGGCGCTCATGGCTCCAGGGGGCGCGCCGGGCGCGGAATCGTCCGGATCCGCCGCGGCACCACCACCAGCCGTTCTTCCCCTCCAGCTCCAGGCACGGCCTCCACGGCCATCACGCCCTCCATGGCCACCCACTGGTCGGCCGGGGGAGCGGGACCGAGGGCCGACCAGCGCACCGGCAACCCCACCGGCGCCGCGTCCGCCAGGCAGCAGCGCACCAGCAGGCGGGCCACCTGGGGCGCTTCTCCGGGCATGGGCAGCACA
>JBKDTB010000029.1:0-12355 GCA_046340515.1 Cyanobacteriota bacterium
ACGCACGACGTACCTCAAACGGTGCGTCTAAAGGTGGTCGAGGCGGTGACCCCGGTGGTGGCTCCCACACTTCACGCGGCGTGAAACCATGGGGGCCTCCTGGAGACTGCAGCTCGGCACCGAGCTCTTGATCAGCAACGTTGAGCTCTTCGGCCGCACTTTGCGACCGCCCGCCACTTGCCGTGCCTTCGCTGAACTCATCGATCACATCACGAACATCTGACGCAGGCTCGTCACGCGTGGGTGGTACGGGGCGTTGCCGTTGCGGCGTCGCCGACGCCTCGGGCCGAACCCCTGACGGGCCGCCGCGCAGCACTTCGGGCGCTGGCCGTTCGGGATGGATGGCATAGGTGAAGGCCCCACCCTCACCCTCTGCTGTCGCTCCGGGTAACGGGCGGCGTGGACCACCACCACCACCTCCGCTGGTGGTGGACGATGGGGGGACTTGCGCAGGCCTCGGGGGCACTTGGCTTGGCGGCACTTGGCTCGGCGGGGAGGGCCTGGTGACAGGCGCTGGTTGACTGGGCGCGGCAGGTCGGGGCGCGGCAGGCCGGGGCGCGGGAGGTTGGGACGTGGCAGGTTGGGGGGTGGCAGTTCGGGGCGTGGCAGGTTGGGGCGCCGGGAGCTGCTCGGCTGCTCGTTCCATGGTGCGGCCCCCGCCACCGGCCACAGTGCGCTCCGCCGAGCGGGCGGCGGTTTGGGCAGCCCTTTCCCCCCCTGCCTCCAGCAGGGCACGCCCGAAGCCGCGCAGCCTCAGGATCAAAGGTTCCACCGCCTCCAGGAGGGGACGCAGGGGCCGGAGCACCGTTCGCGACAGCACCAACCCCATCAACTCTTCCAGGACGGTGATGGCGCCGCCAAGCTCAGCAGCCACCGCCGCGAACGCCTCCGCCCCTCGTGAGAGCGGCCGCAAGATGCGCGCCAGTTCGCCGATCCGCGTGATCAGGTTGCCGATGCCCTCGGTGAACACCAGCAACACCACCTCGATCGTCACGGCCCCGGTCACCAAGCCGACGGTCTGCACGATCCGCTGCAGGTCGCCCGTAAGAAACTCCCGCACCGCGCCATCGGCGGCCTGGCGGCCCGCGCGCTGGCTGGCCGCCACGATCCCCGCTTCCAACGCATCAGAGGCGGCGAGGATCGCCAAGGCAACGTCTCTCGCCTGGGTTGGGTCTTGCAGGCGGGTGGCCAAGGCACTCGCCTCACTGCCCACACGGTTGAAGGCCACCATGAGCGCTTCCCCCTCACGCACCAGGGCGGGATAGCGCTCGGGCAGTTGGAGCAGCCATTGTCCCGCGGCCAGGGAGGCTTCGATCAATCCGGCAAACAAGTGGTAAAGGCCGACCACGGGGCTGACGATGCCTTCCAGAAAGCCGAGAACAAAGGATCCCCCCGCCATCACCGAGCCAGGTGGCATGGTCAACGGCAGCAGTCGCGTCATCACCGGCACCAGCTGCCCCTCGGCGACCAGCCGTTGATAGCTCTGGTGGAGAAAGCCCAGCTCACCGGCGGCCAGTGCCGCCACGGCGGTGGCGGGCAAGGGCACTGGGCTGGCCAGGGCCATCCCATCGCCCAGGGCGCGGGCAACCCGGTTGATGATGGCACTGTTGCCCTCCTCGTCGTCTGCCGCTTCCCGCTGCAGGCCAAATTGGCCCCGGGGCCCCGCCGCCTGGTGTTGGGCGACATGGACCAATTCATGGGTCAGGGAACGGGATGGTGTTTCGGCGCCCGTGTTCCGGCCCAGCCAGACGTGATTTCCTGCGGCAAAGGCGTGCGCGCTCAGGGCATCAGCGACGGCCGTCGCCCCGGCGCCCTGATGCACCCTCACCTGCGAGAAATCCTGGCCGAGCTCCGCTTCGTAGAAGCCGCGCATGACTGGGGAAAGGGGTGAGCCTCCTGTCCTCAGCTCCCGTGTCCCTTCTCCGCTGGCGTCTTGGGCCATTGGCTGTGATACCCCGACCCTGGCGCCGGGTCGAAAGCCTCCCTCACCCCCGTCACCCCCCTCGCTGCCCGGGGTGCTCACACGCAGCGGGAGGGATCTCGGGCGTCGCATCACCTCCTCAGCGACGCGATCGGCTTCCTGCTCCAGGCCCTCACCACTGGGCTGGGGGCTTGCCGGCTTGGTGGCAAGCCGCGCACTTGCCTGAACACGGATCGGAATCTGACTGAAGTCAACCCCTAGGGGTCCTGCTGTTGAATCTTGGCGTTCGTTTCCCTGCTCCAGCCTGGGGGTGGAGTGGGGTTCATGCGGTTGGTCGACCCTGAAGCGACGGGGGGATCGTTTCGCTGGCGGTGCGGATTGGCTTGGCTTGGATGTTTTGGCGAGTGGGGGCATGGTCAAGGTCCCATCTTGGCTTCACCGTTTCCGTGGCTGGGTTTAGTAGGGATCCCGCGACGACAGGCCGTTCCCCTTTGCCCGCTGCTCTAGCCAGTCCAATCGCCGCGGTTGCTCCATCTCACTCTCCTCCCAGGTTCTGGATAGGACGTTGGATAACCTATCCGTGCCACCTGGATGGGAATGGATTGCTTCGCCAATCTTGACAGTTGCCGCAGGGTGGCGTGGGGTGGGGGCTGATATCTGCGGCGTTTGCTTCCGGGGGTTGGGGGGTTGTTCGGTACCAGCGATCCTCCCGCTGCCTTTCCCCTTTGAACGCGCGTTGTTTCCGACGGCTGGGCCTGTCAGCGTGACGGACGTTAAGTCAGCCGGAACTCTCATGAAAGCGAAATGAATGGAACAAATGATTGTTGAATGCTGGAGCAATGATCTGGTTGGCATCACGTAGGGCTCATGCATAGGATGGATCGTTGATCCCATGGCTGGTGATGAAGCCATATTCAGATAGACAACGATGGTAATGAAGTACCGTTGGATATCCCTTGTTTGGAATGAAGTCGTGGGCGGGGTAGTTATATTCTCTGGGCAAGTGCATGATGGGGATTTCAAGTTGATGGGTGGCCATCGAGAAGGAAACCTGATCGATATGGGCTTCTTTACCCACCGATCTCAGCACATCTAGCTTCGAGAGGAGAAAATCTGCCCAGTGGGCCCATCTCATGTGCAGTTCATTCAAAAGTGGACCTGGGATCACATAGAGTCCGCCATTCAGGTTGTTGCTGAAGGTGAGCTCCTGGCCACAATCGACCTGACAGATGGATGGATAGGTCTGAAAACCAGCCAGGTCGTAAAGAGCCTTCAGTGTGTTGAGATCCGGATTGGGAAAATCGACAATTTTTCCACAGATCGTGTCTGGTTTGTAGAGATGATCAATCCTGTCAAGCACAATCATGTCTAAATCCAGCAAGACCATGCATTCATATTCGTGAAAAGCCGGATGATTGAGTTGGGCGATTTTATGCAATACTTTCCGTCACCAAAGCGTTCGATGAAGCTCATCTGACAGCCAAGCTTGCCCACTTCCTTGATGAATTCTGAATCCACTTCCGGTGTGCATTGGACGTGGATCTGCTCTGGCAACACCAACCCTTTCCAGATCAGGGAATGGACCAGATTCCAGGCTTGAAAATAGTAGATTGGCTGGCAGTCGACAACACAGGAATAGCCATGTTTTCTGATGCTGTCATCGGTAGCCAATCGAGTGCAAACCGCTTCGATATTTTGGGAGAGTGATGATGAGATGGTCATTTAAGTGTTCAGTATCGGGCATAGGATCTGGAGTCATTGACCATGATGTTTGGTTTGTATGGATGGTTAGATCAACATGACGACCGGAAATGGCGTCAGCAGATCAGTTGTCTTAGGATTTCATCCGTTGGCCAATATCCCCAAGACTCCACGATCTTCTGTTCCCGGATTTTGAAAATCTCAAGTGCAGAAAACACAACCCTTCTCCCTGTGGCGGCATGAGCTAAAAAAGAACCCGCGTGGGTGCCGCTGAAGCGACCACGGAAGGCAATCAGATCATTTTCCTCAATCAGTTCATCAATCACCACTTGCAAATCGGGAAAGGCACTGTGGGTGGACTTCAAGATTTCAATGGCATCGTTGAGACTCCTCACTTGCGGGAGATTATGGTCAAAGTAATCTGGTGCCATGCACTTTGATAATTGCGCGTAGTCTTTTGTGTTGTAAACATCAAAAAACTGCCTGACCACGGATTTGTTGCTGACTTGATTCATCGTTCCTTCGTGCTTGAGGGTGGGATTGTCATCTAAGAATGAAACTCTGGATTGATCTTATGTTGCTGAAGCGTGGGTGAGAATGTCATTTATCTTTGCTAGAACACTGGCTTCAAGTGTGATGCCTGAGGCGGCAACATTCTCCAACAGCTGCTCCGGTCGGCTTGCGCCAATGATGGCTGAACTGACGCACGCCTCACGCAACACCCAGGCCAGGGCCAGTTGGGGCAACGTGTAACCAAGTTCCTGGGCGATGGGTATTAATCGACTGACGGTCTTTAGGTTGTGATCAGACAATAAATTCCTCAGCAGATAGTCATTCATGTGCCCATTCGCCGCCCGGGTTCCACCGGCGGGAGCATGGCCAGTCTGGTACTTGCCAGACAGGATGCCCTGGGCCAGTGGGGACCACACCAGCTGCCCGATCCCATGGGCGGCACAGAGGGGAAAGATCTCCACTTCTGGGTCACGCCAAAGCATCGAATACTGCGGCTGGCTGGACATGAACGGCTGCAGATCCGTGATAGCAAGGGCCGCCTGGATTTGCTCAGCAGACCACTCACTGAAGCCGATGACTCTCACCTTGCCCTCACGCACCACCTCGGTGAGGGCCGTCATCGTTTCCAGCAAAGGTGTCTCGTGATCATAGCGATGACATTGATATAGATCAACGTAATCGACGTTTAATCGCTCCAGCGACGCCTCAAGATTCAACTTGATCTCCTGGGCAGAGAGGCCACCATGACCTGGGGGAACTGGAAAGAAAACCTTGGTCGCCAAATAATAGGATGAGCGATCGAGTTCCCTCAGAGTTTCGCCAAGAAATCGCTCGGCAGCTCCGCAGGCATAGGAGTTGGAGGTATCAATGAAATTGATCCCAAGGTCAAAGGCACGGAACAAACAGGTCTTCATGGTCTGCTCATCCACCCCCTCGCCAATTCCCCACGTACCAAGACTAATTTCAGACACCAACAACTCACTGTCTCCCAACTTGCGATACTGCATGGTCAATCTCGTTGTGGTTGAGGATTAGTTCCGCAAGCTGAATTGCTTGCCCTGTAGATGTTGCATACATGAGTTAAAGACATCTTTCTTGTTGAAATCTCAGGCTAAAAAGTGCTCTTGAATCTGTCGATAGGCCTTGGTTTGGATCTCCAGGGCAAGCCAGGTCACGTGGACAAAGTAGCTTTGTATGGTTTCCAACTGAAGGGGATAATTGTCGTAGGTATGGGTGTGGCAGAAGCGTTGCTTGTAATCAATGTCCATCTTGATCAGGCCTAAGCTAGAGTTCTTGAGCATGAAGCTTGAGATGGCTCTCTGATCATTATTGTGATGGCGAACCAAGTACTCTTCGGCAAAATTCTCTACGATATGATTCAGCATTCTGAGATAAGCCCATTTGTAGGCAATGATAAATCCGCTATTGAGATACCGAACTTGTTGGTTCAGATAGTTCTCTAAAAAGAAGGGCATCAACTCTGATCTATGGTGGCAAAAGACTGTTTCAGCCCCTGTAATCAGATCCTGACCTGTGGCTTGAAAATCCGCCACCATTTGATCCATTTCATAACGAATGCAAAGGACGTCATAAGCATCAACAAACACAAGAATATCGTCATCAGCAAGCTGCTCAGCTGAGATAAGGAAGTCTCGGATCTTGAAGATCTTTGACAGCAGACCCAGCCTCTTACAAAAGGTTTCTAGAACAAATAGATCCTCATTTAGTGAGCCTCGTAAGGCGTTCACTTTGTCGTTGTTCGCATCACACAACGTGAAGATGAAAGGTTTGCTCATGGCGTTCAAATCGTGGGGGACTGCAGGGTACCTGGAGGTTTGCAGGCCTCGAGAGCGGAGAGATAAAAGTCTTCAAGAATCCGAATCTGCTTAGCAATCGAGTAGTTTTCGACGGCACATACAAAGGCATTCTCTGTAATTCTTTTCCGTAAGATCTGATCACGTAGCAGAGCTACAATTCCTGCCGCAATCTGGTCGCTGTTCTGATGATCTGAAATCCATGCATTGTCTCGATGAATGGCATGATCTAGGGCACTCCCAGAAAGGGTGATCACCGAAGGGATCTTGGACAGCATGGCTTCCACATAGACTTGACCAAAGGTTTCCTGGATTTCATCAATAGGGGCATGAACAAAAATGTCAAGAAGTTGAAACAGGGAATAGAGATCATCTTCAAATGGAATCTCTAGATAGCTTCCGGGAGGCAATGCGTCCAAGCAGTCAAAAATTGCAAGAACGTCATCATATTGTGGGGCGACAATATCATTTTGGCTTGCTGCTTTCATTTTCTCGATCACCTCCGACCGCTCGCTGTGGGTGCCAGCCAGGATCAACAGAGCATTGGGATAGTCTTCCAACACCTGTTTGAAGGCACGGATCACATCCTCAACGCCTTTCCATCTCACATAGCGTGCAATCACACCAATGACGGGTCCCTTCGAGGCGTATGACGCTGAGGCAAGATACTTGGCCCGTAATGTTGAAACTCTCCCCGGATCAAGCGTGGTGAACTCCTCCACATCAAACCCTGTTGGGATGACCGTGATCTTGTCTGCAGGAATGCCATCTTCGACCATGCCTGCTTTGCTTTTTGGGGTCACGGCGATCAAATGGGTGGCGCAGTCCCAGATCAGCTGGTGCTTGCTGCGGGGATGCCGGTTATAGAAGCGCAGGGGTGGATGTTCGCGGTGGAAGATCCGCACAGGAACGTTGGCATAATAGGCCGCTTGGAGGCCCACCAAACTTCCCGCAAACCAGTGGGTCTGAACGATATCGGTTTTGTTTTGTTTGAGATGATCATAAACAAACTTAACTGCTTCCGGGGTGTTCTTGTAATCATCAAAACTTGTCGTCACCACAGGGATCTGGTTGGCTTTGAGGAACTCAACCATGGGATCTGTTGTGCCCAGAATCACATAATCAATTTCAAAGCGACTCTTGTCTATCAGTGTTGCCGACAGCTCAAAAGGAACCCAGCGGATATGGTGGGTGAAGACAAAGGTCACCCGTACGCGCCGTGTGGGTTGCAGGCTCATAGTTTCACGGCGATCCGCACTTCTTTGTCGACGCGAACAATCAGTGGCTTGGGCACGGCCATGAAGTAATCATCGGTTGCCTTACGAGAGCCAGCCCAGACTCCATAATCATCAATAATCAACACGCCTCCATTTGATACCTTCGGATACAGCACCTCGTATTCCAAGGCTGTAGATTCATACCAATCCGTATCCAGCCTTAACAGAGCAATTTCGGCGGGCTGATGGCTGTGGAGGGTGGTCATGACATCGCCTTCGATAAATTCCACTGGAAAGCTGAAGCTCTGAGCCGCAAAAACCGAGCTGACATCTTGCAATGAGGCATAGCACCAACCGATCTCATCGCTGAAGGCCTCCATCAATTCAAAACCACTGCGCCCATATTTATCCACATCAAACTCCGTTGGTGTGGGCATGCCTGAGAACGTGTCATAGAGCAGTACTTTGCGATCCGTCACTCCCTTTGCCTGAAGCATCAACGCCACGAGAAGAGAACTGCCGCCTCGCCAGACGCCGCATTCGACGAAATCACCAGGAATCTGGCGATCAAGCACATAATTTACACCTGAATAGAGGGCAAATAAAGCCTCAACACTCGTCATGGTGTAGGGCTTGACCTGCTCAAACAATCCCATGAATGTCTGATCCCTCGCCATGTCCGGAGTGATCGTGTCGGTCATGCAGGCTTGGTGTTTGCTGGAGAAGACGATGGTCCGCTCACCGGTGATGTTCAGGCTTTGGGAATTCATGGTTGAGGTGGTGACTTACAGATTGGGATTGGAGCTTGATGTAGCCGGGCACCCTTAGCGTGATGGTGGTGCAAAGGAGTGAAACTCCTGGGGAACCAAGCCCAGGATCACGCCTTCGTTGGGTCTGAGTTGAAGGATCTCTCCCAAGCGACCTCCCTGGCGGTCCATGCCCGTTGAGAGGAGCACCGTTGCTTGATCACGCCACTCCATGGGCAGGATCCATTCCTGGAGTTCATCGCTGAAGTTCAGGGCCATCAAGAGTTCGCCTGTTTCCGTCCAGCGGCGATAGCAAAAGAGCTGTTGGGGAGAGTAAAGCGATTGATGATCTCCCAACTGAAGGCATTCATGGTGTTTGCGTAGGGCAAGCAATGCCTGAGTTAGTGATAGGAACGAGCGAGGATGTTGTTGCTGTTCCATCACATTGATTCGGCTGTGGTCCATCGTGATCGGCAGCCAGGGCAACACATTGGTGGAGCAGAAGCCTGCATGGCGGCTGCCATCCCAAAGCATCGGCGTCCGTTCCGGGTCACGGCCAACGCCGATGCCTGGTGATTTGATTTCCCAGGGATCTTGAATGTGTTCTGGTGGGATCCAGCCGTCTTCCATCCCCAGCTCTTCACCATAGTAAATCGTGGGCGTTCCACGTAAGGTGAGGAGCAGCATCATGGCAACTTTGGCCTGTGCGATGCCGTATCGACTGACCACCCGATGTTTGTCATGGTTTCCCAGCGACCAATTTGGCCAAGCACCCTGGGGTAACAGCCGTTCATACCGTTCGACAATCTCGCGGATGGCTTCTGCTGTCCAGTTGAGACCACTGGACATCAAGGCTGAATTCAGAGGCAAATGAAATTCATCATCTTCCCCATAATGCTTAACGATCACCTCTAGTGGCTTATACAACTCGGCAATTAACAAATGATCACCTCTTTCATCAACAAATGACCGCAGCATCCGATTAAAAATGTGAATGTCCGGCACATTCTTGTTGTAGACTTCAAACAACCGATCTGATGGTTCCATCCCTGGATGCCAGTCTTGATTGACGGGGTTATCTCTAAATTCAGGATCCTTGTAGGCTCTGTAAGCCGCATCGACCCGGAAGCCATCAACACCTTTTTTGATCCAGAAGTCAAGCACCTTTAACATTGCTGCTTCACATCCAGGATCACGCCAATTGAGATCAGGTTGTTCCTTAAGAAAGGAATGAAGGTAGTATTGCTTGGTGGGTTCATCCCACTCCCAGGCGGAGAGGCCATCAAAGCGGCCGATCCAATTGTTCGGAGGCTGTCCGTCCATGCCTGGATCTTTCCAGATGTACCAATTTCGCTTCGGGTTGTTCGTTGAACTCCTGGATTCGATGAACCATGGATGCTGATCGGAGGTGTGGGCGGCCACGAAGTCAATCACAACCTTGATGTTGCGCTCATGGAGCAGGCTGATGAGCCGTTCCAAATCAGCTAGTTTGCCAAAGACTGGATCCACATCTTGATGATCGCTCACGTCATAGCCAAAGTCGGCCATGGGTGAGGGAAAGAATGGTGTCAACCACACGACGTCAATCCCTAACCATTCAAGATAGTCAATTCGTTGAATGACTCCTGGAAGATCGCCGATTCCGTCGCCATCTGAATCCTGGAAACTGCGGAGGTAGATCTGATAAATCACCGCAGACTTCCACCAATGAGATTTGGTCATGATGTCCAATGGTTTTGGATTAAGAACTCAAGCCCTGATCGAGAAGAGAACATCAAGGAGATCCTGCCATCGCAGCCCTCCAACCTTCCCTCCTCCAGCAACCGCTGGGCCTCATTCCGGTTGCCGATGGCTTGCCAGCCTTGGTGTTCTGGCCAGGAACCAGCGTCGAAGTAAGCGTCAGCCAAGTCGGTTTGGAGGATGAACACCAAATCCACTTCCCCGGTGAGCGGCTGGCCAGAGAGGCCGGCGAAGCGAAGCTGGTCAGGTCGGATGGGATGGGGATAATGAATTTCCTCCTGTAGTTCACGTTCAAGATCCGCAGTAAAGTTGATTTCGTGAACCTTGGCTGTGAATGTTGCCCAACCAGAGACGAAACAATAGGAATCTGCGTAGTCGGAACTGTTGATCCGTTTGCCCAGCCATGCCTGACCACTGTGGCTCAGGGGGATCACGACCACCCCCATTCCCCTGGCAAAGTAAGCGTAAGGGTCGTTGTAGGTCTGGAGACCAGCCAACATCAAGTCCAGGGCGTCCAGCGGTTTGCGATGGATGTCGCTTTGGCAATGGGGATAGCAGGTGGGGCCGACCTCCAGTGTCACCACACGCCCGTCAGCTGTCACCATCTGGCCAGGCCTGGTGTCAGACCAGCGCAGTTTGCGGTCATCAAATGAGCCTGGCCTGGATCCATCCTGTAGATCCCCACGCTGGATCATGGGCTGGATCACGCGATTCAGATAGCTGTGAAAGCTCGTCGACCCCTCCTCACCGTTGAGGTGGTGAGCCCCATGACCCTCTTGGCAGATGATCTCAGCGGTGGTCATCGGATCCGCCACGACCCAATTCACCCACGCCTGCCCCTTCTCCAGGGCCTCCCGCAAGGGTTGCCAATCGGGCCGCTCCGCCAAGGCCTTCACCACCTGAAGGCAGGCTTGGGATCTCGCCCACTCTTGGTTGGGTGAAGGATCACCCACGGGCCGAGGCCTCGGTTGTGAGATAAAAATCCCTGACCTTGGAGATGATGAAGTTCAGCTCGGCATCTGTCAGACCGAAGGAGGATGGAAGGGAAAGGCCATTGGCATAGGCCTCCACACTGGCTGAGTAATTGACTCTTGAATCTCCCCAGCCCTGATAGCAGGGTTGCAAATGCAGTGGACAGAAAAACAGTCTGGTCTGAATGCCATGGGAAGCCAAATAGTCTGCCAATCCCTGGCGATGTTCAGCATAAAACGACGTAAACCAATGAACAGGTTTACATCGTGGATCGATAGAGAAACTTCTTAATTCCTGCAGATCAGAAAAGGCGTCGTGATAAGTGTCATGGATCTCTTGCTTCCGTTCAATGATGGCAGGTAGCTTTCGCAGCTGGGCGATCCCAACGGCCGCTTGCATTTCAGTCCAGGAAAAGTTAAACCCAATCTGCTCGTGGATGAAGGTCCCCCGTTGTGAACGGCCGTGGTTTTTCAGCTGACGACAGACCGTGGCCAGCTGATCATTGTCGGTTAAGATCATACCCCCTTCACCGCAGGTGATGGTTTTGTTGCCATAGAACGAAATCGCCCCGGCCTCACCAAAGCAGCCCACATGTCGATTGTTGAAATGAACACCAATCGCCTGGGCTGCATCCTCGATGACTTTGAGGCCGTAGTCTCTGGCAAATTCAGCGACTGCATCCATATCTGCACTTTTACCATAGAGATGAACAGGCATGATCGCCTTGGTATTCTCGCTGATCAGTACATGCAACTGCGCGTAATCGAAATCCAGGCTGTCTTGTTTAACTGGGGCGAAAACCGGTTTTGCTCCTGCCATCAAGACGGCATTGGATGTTGCAATAAACGTTAGATCAGGAACGAGAACCTCGTCCCCTGCTCCAATCCCCAGGGCTTTCAAGATGCAATAGAGGGAGACGGTGCCATTGCACATCGCAATCGCATGTCTGGCACCGGTGAGGCTGATTAACCCTTCTTCAAATTCTTTTGTTGCCCGATTTTCAGTTAGATAGGTCGAGTCCATGACTCGCATGACTTCTAGTTTTTCCTGCTCGTCGATCCAGGGTTGAATTTGTGGAATCATCTTAAAGGACGTATGGAATCAAGATAGGTTGAGAAACAGGGGTTCGGATGCATTTCATGTAGGGAGTGAAGCCCGTGTGAAAAGATCTTGGTCGTTGGGATCAAAAGGTCGATCTAGGAGTTGAAGATGTGTGCTGTCTTCAAGATAGTGAAAGTCATGGAGCGTGTGTGGTGGGATCTCGATACCTTCTCCTTGGGAGATGATGAGTTGAGTTGGGTTATTCAGATCGTCGCAACTTGTCAGGGTCACATTGGCTTGTCCTGCCAACATAAAGATGACTTCGGTTGTATAGCGATGAAAGTGACCACCTCGAACTTTGCAAGCCTGTGTGTGGACGATATTCACTTCCCTCCAGACCCCTTGATTCGTGATGCCGTAAAAGCGACCCCTTCGATCTGAAAGTGTTGAGTAAAACTTTACAGATTGAAACTTGCCTGATAAATCTTGCTCGGTCATATAGGTCTTAGTGATTTTTCCACAATGACTGAAAAGACTGGCTATGTCAAGACCTGATCAGCAACAAAGCTCCGCAGATCTGAGCTGTCTCTCCGGCTTCGGTTGGCAACCGATTCCAGCCATGAGCAAGCGTTGTAGTAAACCCTTGAGATAAAACCGACGGTTGAAGCGATAAGACATCTCGGCGAGATA
>JBKDTB010000030.1:0-25561 GCA_046340515.1 Cyanobacteriota bacterium
GGACAATGGCGGGAACGGCTTGCTCGCCCAGGTCCTGTCGCGCCAGCAGGGGGTTGAAAACGAACTGCGCCTCGGGGGCTGCCTTTTGGGCCTTCAGCCAGTCGATGGCCAGGACAATGGCGGGAACGGCTTGCTCGCCCAGGTCCTGTCGTGCCAGCAGGGGGTTGAAAACGAACCGTGCCTCGGGGGCTGCCTTTTGGCTCTTCAACCAGTCGATGGCCAGGACAATGGCAGGCACGGCTTGCTCGCCCAGGTCCTGTCGCGACAGCAGGGGGTTGAAAACGAACTGCGCCTCGGGGGCTGCCTTTTGGGCCTTCAGCCAGTCGATGGCCTGGTCAATGGCGGGAATGGCTTGCTCGCCCAGGTCCTGTCGCGCCAGCAAGCGACCGAAGATGAATCTGGCCTCAGGGGATTCCTTGAAATCCTCCAGCCAGGTGGTGGCCAGCCCAATCACCTCTCCAGCGTGATCATCAAGATCGCCCCTGGCCAGCAGGGGTCCCAAGCAGTACGTTGCAATGGGAGAACTAAGAAAGTGGCGAGACCATGTGATGGCTTCCAGAATCAGATCAGATGAAACATTTGCTGGCACTTCACGCAGGCCGCAGAACAGAACATGCCGAGCACCTGCATGTCGCCCAGCATGAATCAGCCAAGGCGCGACGAGTTGCGACCAGCATTCAATGCAAACGCGGGCCCAGACTGTGCTGTTGAGAACACCACCAAGCGCGTAGGAGGCTTCACCAATGTCCGCTTGGCACAGCATTTCCGCAAGGCCCTGGGCTCGCTCCCTGAGCCAGCCGCCGGCACTTTCTGCCAGCAAGTCATCCGATTGATGAGACGCCGACGACTGCCCCAACACACGCGCCAGAGCCAGCGCATACCGACCAAGAACCCTTGCACGGCATCCCGCTGGAGCGAGACAACAGGCCAGAACGTTCTCCCTCAGCCTGGCACTGGCACGGTCCCAGAGGACCTGGATCAGCACCTCATCCGCCACAACATCATGGGCAGTTGCAAACCCTTCATCGGTTGCCTCCAGCCAGCCAAGTGTGCGCAAGGACTCCAAAATGGGCCGGGCCAGGCGTGCGCCATCTCCTCCCGCTGTCTGGCAGGCCGCCTGGCCGACAGCGACCATCGTGTCCTCGTCCAAAGGGGCGGCGGCGAGCATGGCAGCCGCCGTGATCAAAGGGGGCTCCACCTCTGGTGGCAGAAAACCAACAGCACCACGCACAACAAGCTGATCCTCCGCAAGCCGGCGCCGCAGCCAACTGAGGAGGTCACCATGGCGGAACCCAGCAACATCCTCGCCTCTGAGTTGACCCTGCTTCGCTCTGTGCTCGAGTTGCTCGGCAATCAAGAGAGCGATAATAGGCCTTTCGCCACAAATCTCACGCACACGCTGGTGGCCAACCTGCTTGCTTGCTTCAGCAGCGACGTGATTGATGATGCTGTTGGTGATGGAAAGCTGTTGCTGTCTCGTCGGCTCCAGCCTCACTTCTTCCTGGAACACGTCATCGCGCTCGGGATCGCTTCTGTGCAAAACAGATGGTCTTGCATTCGCCAAGAGCGCCACTGGTATTCCACGCCGTTGAGCCTCTGGCAGCAGACGACGGCGCAGGCTTCCGAGATCAAGATTTGGCATCTGATCCAAATAGTCAAACATCAGCAATGTTGCTGCTGAACCGCTCAACACAACCGTTGCGATGTCTTCCACACTCACTCCCGGCTCACCGGGTAAAACATGCACCACTCTCCAACCCTTGGCTTCGGCCAAACAAGCTACTTCGTGGGCCAGGCGAGTCTTGCCAACCCCACCAACCCCGATGATCAAAACCCCATGGCGTCCGGCTACAGCTTCTAGCCTCGCCCAAATCGTGCTGGGCTTTGGCTGATCGGGGTCTTCAGGGCTGACGTAGGGAAGATGGTCGGATTGAAGGTAGCGACGAAAGCCCGTCAGGCTCTGTTTGAATTCAGCATGGCTCGGCAGTAGCGGCAAGCCCGTTCCCAGCCATTGATCCGCCACCCTGGGGCATCGATCAAGCAGGGCCCGAAGGTCACGCCAATCGAGCACATGAATGGCCGCAAGAGGCGGATGCTGCGGCTGGGGAAGCGAATCAAAGAATGACTGGATGTCCCTCTGCAGATTCTCGCGTTGATGCTGATCAGTAAAGACAGCGCTGATGCAATACACGTAGCTGCATGCACGCAGCCATGGTTCGAACTGACCCTTCCAACCGTTGGCTGCTTGGCGACTGAGTTTATCGGCAACGCGTTTCCATCCTTGCTGGATATTCTCACCATATCGCGTCCTTTGATCGTCATGGTCTTTACACTCGATCACCTGAGGGCCGGGCAAGTCAGCCAAGCAGGTCTGGCCATCATTTGCCTCAATCCAGATATCAATACAGCCATCCCGACCTTCCGTTGGCGACACGCTGACGCGCCAACCATAAAGTTCACGGAGCCAGTCGCCCATCAGTTGCTGGAACGCATCACGGCGATCAACAAACTGTTGTGCTCGCGGCCCCTGCCATGAGGATGGGTTGAAGCGCTCAGGGAAGGTGCCCATGCGGGTCTTGCTCGCGATGAAAGGTCGCTGGTTTCACGGATGAGTGTGTAGCCTTTCTAAGGCCACGCCAATCCTCAAGCGGGAAAGGCTACCTCCAACCGGGTGTTCCTCATCGGGCAGGATGTCCCGATCACCCCACATCGGTGGCAGCTCGTTTCAAGGCATGCCATGGCAATGAGCCCATCGATCCTTTAGCGCCCGACGACGTCAGTCACCCTGACTTTAGCTGTTTTCACTGATCCTCTGCCCTTGATCACCGCCGTGCCACGACGCCTTGGAACACCGGAACACCGTCAGGTTCTCTGCCTCCCCAAGCGTCCTGCCTTCTGTGTCAAAGTTTGTGCTTTGCCAAGGGCGTCTTTGCGCTGGACGATGTCGCCACGGATTATGCAGCCTCGGGCGTCAGCCCGTCAGGCGCTCCAGTCGCTTCTCCGACGCGCCCTTCTCGCCCTGGCGGTGCTCCTCCTCTGGTCACTGGGCCCCGCTCCGGCGCTGGCCATGATCCATGCCCACCCTGACACCTCCACGGCCACGGGGGTGGTGCGCAGCCTGGAAACCCTTCGGGATCTCGACTACCGGAGCTGGCAAGTGGTGGCCTACCGCGAAGGTCCGCGGGGGGGGGCGCTGCGGTTGCGGGTGGTGGGCTATCCGGGGCGGGTGCGGCTGGATCACCCCACACCCTTGCTGGTGAGCAGCGGTCGCCGGCTCTGGGAGTTGGCGGACATCACCCTGGCCAACCCCAAGCTTGTGAACGATGGCCGCGATGCGGCGGCGGAATTCGCCCTGGCCCCTCTCCTGGCGGATCTGACCAACAATCGCCCCCTGCGCCTGGAACTGCCCGGCGTGTTCACGGAGCTGCCCGTTCCGCCCTATGTGGTGAAGGAATGGCGGCAGTTGCCGGACTGGCGGGAGGAGGACAGGCCGTGACGGCGGACCGACCCGACCCGGATGGCGTCGCCGGGGCCCCACCTTGGCCTGTGTGGATGGAGCGGGCGCTGCAACTGGCCCGCCTCGCGGAGGGGCGCACCAGCCCCAACCCCCTGGTGGGCGCGGTGGTGCTCGACGCGGCCGGGAGGCTGGTGGGGGAGGGCTTCCATGCCAAGGCGGGGGAGCCCCATGCGGAGGTGGGTGCCCTGCGGCAGGCGGGGGAACGGGCCCGGGGCGGCACCCTGGTGGTGACCCTGGAGCCCTGCTGCCACCACGGCCGCACGCCCCCCTGTTGCGACGCGGTGATCGCGGCGGGGCTGGCGCGGGTGGTGGTGGCCCTCACCGATCCCGATCCCCGGGTGGCGGGGCAAGGTCTGGCTCGGCTGCGGGCGGCGGGGGTGGAGGTGGTGGAGGGCGTGGGACGGGAGGCGGCGACGGCGCAGAACCGGGCCTTTCTTCACCGCTGCCGTCAGGGGCGGCCCCTGGGGGTGCTCAAGTGGGCCATGAGCCTGGATGGCCGCACGGCGCTGCCCAATGGCGTGAGCCAGTGGATCAGCGGTCCGCCCGCGCGCGACTGGGTCCATGGCTTGCGGGCCCGTTGTGACGCGGTGATCGTGGGGGGCGGCACGGTGCGAACCGACGACCCCCTGCTCACCAGCCGGGGACGGCGCGATCCGGAACCCCTGCGGGTGGTGCTCAGCCGCACCCTCGACCTGCCCGCCGACGCCCGGCTCTGGCGACAGGACGTGGCGCCTGTTCTGGTGGCCCATGGGCCGGAGGCCGGGGCCGCGGCTTGTCAGCGCCTCGATGGCCTCGGCGTGCCCCGCCTCCCCCTGGAGCGCGGCGCCCCCCGCCCCCTCCTGGAGGCCCTGGCGGCGCGGGGCTGCAACCAGGTGCTCTGGGAATGCGGGCCCAGCCTGGCCGCCGCCGCCGTACAGGAGGGATGCGTGCAGGAGGTGGCGGCGGTGATCGCCCCCAGCCTGTTGGGCGGGGAGCCGGCCCGCACGCCGCTGGGCCTTCTGGAGGCCCGCACCATGGCGGAGGTCTGGCCCCTGACGCCCCCCACCCTGGCCTGGCTGGGGGGCGACCTGCTCTGGCGCGCCGCGCTGGGCGTGCCGTCCGCCTCCAACCCCGCCGCGCCGACCTGATGAGGCTCCTGGACGGCCCCCTGCAGCTCCCCGTTCCCCTCTCCGCGCCGCTGCTGGCGGCGGCGGCCTGGGTGGGACTGAATCTGCTCGCCTCCCAGCTGCCGAAGGATTCCCTGGGCGCCCAGCTGCTGCGCCGCGCCCGCCTCAGCCTGGCGCTCACCCTCCTGGTCGCCGGCTGGACCGGCTGGTTGCAGGGGCGGCTGGAGGCCATGGGGTGGGATCTGCCGAGCGATCCGGCCGGCGTGCGGGACGCCCTGCTCACCCTGGGCGTGATGTGGACCCTCCTGCGGCTGAAGACCACCCTCCTGCGCCGCCTGTCCGGAGAGGACGACTGGTGGCCGGGCCGGAGCCAGCGGGAGCGGGCCTCCGCCCTTGATCTGATCGACAAGACCGTCACGGGGCTGGTCGCCCTGCTGGGAGGCCTGGCGGCGCTCAAGCTCCTGGGTGTCTCCGCCGCGGTGCTGCTCACCGCCAGTGGCCTCGGGGCGGCGGCCCTGGGCTTCGGGGCCCGCACCCTGGTGGAAAACCTCCTCAGCGGTGTGATGCTCTATGTCAACCGACCCTTCGCCGTGGGCGATCAGATCGAGCTGCCCGTGCAGCGACTGGCGGGAACGGTGCAGACGATCGGGCTGTTCAGCAGCGAGCTGCGCACGCCGGATGGGGAGCTTCTCTATTTGCCCAACGGTCTCTTCACCCAGTCGGCGGTGCTGAATGGCAGCCGGCGACCCCATCGCCGGCTCGTGCTGGAGGTGCCGGTGGAGGTGGGCAGCCGGAGCGCGGCGGAGGCGATCGCTGACGCCCTGCGGCAACGGCTGGAAACCCATCCGGATGTGCGGGTGGACCTTCCCCTGCGCGTGAGCTTCAGCGGCGCCGCCGATGGCGGCCTGCTGCTTCGGCTGGAGTGCGGCCTCGGCGCGGACGCGGACGCGTTTCACGCCCTGCGCCAGGAGATGGTGTTGGAGCTGGCGGATCAACTGGCCCGCCACGGCGGGCGGCTCGTGGCGAAGTCCTGAGGCGGGGGGTCAGTGCTCCTCCGCGGGTGGCTCGGGGCGGGGCCAGTTCACGATCACGCCGGCCACCGGGATGGCCAGAAACACCCCCAGCAGGCCCGCGATCCGCTCCCCGACGAACAGGGAAAAGAACAACACCAGAGGGTGCAGGGACAGGGCCCGCCCCATCACCCGGGGGTGCAGGAGGTTGTCCTGCACCTGCTGAAGCAACACGCTGCCGATGACCACCCGCAAAGCCAGCCAGGGGCCCTGGGTGAGCAGCACCACGACCGCCACCAGGGCCACCCCGAGGGTGGCGCCGATCCCGGGGATGGCATCGAGCACCCCCACCACCACCGCCAGCACCAGGGCGAACTGCACGCCCAACCCATGGAAGAGCAGGGCGCTGGCGACGGTGAGGAAGGCCACAAGGGTGAGTTGCCCCCGCAGAAAACCGAGCACGTTGCGCTCCAGGGCCACCTGCAGATGGCGGCCGAAGGGCTGGGGGAGCCGGTTGAGCAGCGACTGCCAGAGGCGGCCTTCGTCGGCGAGCATGTAGAGGGTGAGCACGAGCACCACCACCAGGGCCATCAGCTTGGAGAACGCTCCTCCCAGCAGCCCCAGGCCATGGCCGAAGCCTTTGCCGAACAGCTGCAGCGCCTGCTCCAGGTCGAGATCCCGAAGGGTGCGGCCGATGGGCAGGCGGCTGTGGCGCAGGGCCGCCTCCAGATCGGTCACCAGGGCCTGGCCTTGCTGGGCCAGCTGCAGCCCCAGCACCGTGACGAGCGCGGCCGCCAGACCCAGGGTCGTCAGGGTGGTGAGGGCGATGGCCAGGGGGCGAGGCATGACCCGGCTCAGCCAGCGCACGGGCGCGTCGAGCAGCACCGCCACCACCCCGGCCACCAGAAAAAGGGTGATGGGAACGGAGAAGAACGTCAGCAGGTGAAGGATGGCCCAACCGCAGGCGCAGACCAGCAGGAACCGAAGCAGGGAGGCATTGCTGAGGCCAGGGAGAAGCCAGCGGCTCCGGGAGTCCATGGCGGAGCCACGATCTCCCAGTATCCCTTCGAGGGCTCAGATCAGTTCCGGATGGGCTGGATCCCCCTTGAAGGGCCCCTCCAGTTCCGGGGTGATCCAGCCTCCGTAGAAGCCCCCCTGCTGGGGCACCACCCGCTCGCCCCCCACCCAGCAGCCCTCCATGGGCCCGGCGTAGAGGGCCAGCCAACCCGCCAGGGGGGCGAAGGGGGCCGTGGGGTCCGGGTAGCACCACGCCACCCGCTCCAACACCCGGCCGTCGGGGGCCACCAGATCGAAGTAGCGGGCCACCCCCTTCCACTCGCAGAAGCTCCTCCCGGCCGCTGGGCGGACCATGGAGGAATCAAAGGCCTCCGGCGGCAGATAAAAGGAGGGGGGATGGAAGGTTTCCAGCACCCGCAGGGAGCGCTGGGATTCCGCCAGCACCCGGCCGAACACCTCCACGCGGATCAGGCGCCCATCGGCAACGAGGGCGGGTGGGCGCGGATAGGCGGCCACCCGCTCCCGGCCATCGGGCAGGCGCCAGGGGGGAGAGCCGGAGACGGCGGGATCGGGCGGCACAGCCATGGCAGGCTCAGCCGGGGATGAAGTGGCGCAAGCGCCGTGCCTCTTCCCCCGCGCGCTGCTGCAACTCGGCATCGCTGAGCTGGGCCTCGGCCCGTTGTTGGGCGGCGATCACGTCCTCCTGCTCCACGGCATATCCCGCCTCCCTGGCCAGGGCGAGAAACGTGTCCAGATCCACCCCCTCGTGCAACTGCCCCTGCAGCACAGGCTGCAGGCGGCTGTGAGCGAGAAAGGCATCGAGCTGCTCAAGGCTCACGGTCAACAGCGAGGGGATGGAGATGGTCTAGCAGGGGCCGCAGGCTGCCCGGCTCCAGGCGCACCGCTTCCCAGCTCGCTGGATCCCAGGGCTGCAGCAGGGGCTCGAGCGCCCGCAGGCCCGGGCCGTCGCGAGGTTCCAGCCAGGGATCCTCCAATCCGGTGGGGATCACCACCGGCATCCGGTCATGCACCCGCGCCAGCAGGAGATTGGGGGCGCAGGTGAGCAGGCAACAGGTTTCCACCTCGCTGCCATCGGGGCCCACCCAGCGGTCCCAGAGGCCCGCCAGCCAGAAGGGTTCCCGATCGCGGCGTCGAAACAGCCAGGGCTGCTTCCAGGGGCGGCCGGTCGCCGGATCAGTGCGGGTTTGCCACTCGTAGAAGCCATCGGCCGGCACCAGGGCGCGGCGGTGGCGCCAGGGTCCGCGAAAGGAGGCCTTCTCGGCCACGGTTTCGGCGCGGGCATTGATCGGCCGTCGCCGACCCAGGGGCTCCTTGCTCCATTCCGGCAGCAGGCCCCAGAGGGTCAGCGCCACCTCCAGCCGGCCGTGCTCCTGCCGCTGAAGCAGCAGCGGTTCGCCCGGGCGCACCTGGGGACGGGGCAGGTAGTGCTCCACCAGACCGGCCGGGAGGGGGCCCTTCAGGTGCTGCAGGAGCTGATCGATCGGTGTGGTGAGGGAGTAGCGGCCGCACATGGCGGGAAGGGGGCGTTCGGTTCTCCTGCCCGTGGGGGAGAGCGGGCGGAAGCGGTGTTGCCTAGCTTGGTCCAACCCCGTGACCACCGCCGCATGGCCCTTCGCCAGGATGACAATCGCCCGTCGCGGCGTTTCGGCCTGATCAATCTGTTGCTGATCGGTCTTGGAACGCTGTTTCTCCTCAGCAATGTGTTGACCAATCCCGGCAGCCAGGTGCCGCGCGTCCCCTATTCCTTGTTCATTGGTCAGGTCGACGCCGACAACGTCCAGCGGGCCTACATCACCTCCGATCAGATCCGCTACGAGCTCAAGACGCCTCCTGTCGAGGGGGCGCCCACGGTGTTGGCGACGACCCCGATCTTCGACATGGAGCTGCCCCAGCGCCTGGAGAAGCACGGGGTGGAATTTGCCGCGGCACCGCCCGCCAAGCCCAACTTCTTCACCACCCTGCTGAGTTGGGTGGTGCCGCCGCTGATCTTCATCCTGGTGCTGCAGTTCTTCGCCCGCCGGCAGATGGGCGGCGCCCAGGGAGCCCTGAGCTTCACCAAGAGCAAGGCCAAGGTCTACGTGCCCGATGAGGAATCCCGCGTCACGTTCGCGGATGTGGCCGGTGTGGATGAGGCCAAGGCGGAGCTGACGGAGATCGTGGATTTCCTCAAGACCCCGGAGCGCTACCTCGCCATCGGCGCCCGCATCCCCAAGGGCGTGTTGCTGGTGGGCCCTCCGGGCACGGGCAAAACCTTGCTTTCCAAGGCTGTCGCCGGAGAGGCCAGCGTGCCTTTCTTCATCATCTCCGGTTCGGAGTTTGTGGAGTTGTTTGTGGGCGCTGGCGCGGCCCGTGTGCGGGATCTGTTTGAGGAGGCCAAGAAGAAGGCCCCTTGCATCATCTTCATCGATGAGCTCGATGCCATCGGCAAGAGCCGCTCCGGCTCCATGGGCGTGGTGGGCGGCAACGACGAGCGGGAGCAGACCCTCAATCAGCTGCTCACGGAAATGGATGGCTTCACCGCCAAGGACAAGCCAGTGATTGTGTTGGCGGCCACCAACCAGCCCGAAACCCTGGATCCCGCCCTCCTGCGCCCCGGTCGTTTCGACCGGCAGGTGCTGGTGGATCGACCAGACCTCTCCGGCCGTCGCACCATCCTCGACATCTACGCCAAAAAGGTGAAGCTTTCACCGGGGGTGGATCTGGATCGCATCGCCCAGGCCACGAGCGGTTTCGCTGGCGCCGACCTGGCCAACCTTGTCAACGAGGCCGCCCTTCTGGCCGCTCGGGTCCAGCGCACGAGCGTGGACCAGGAGGATCTGAACGAGGCCATTGAGCGGGTGGTGGCCGGTCTGGAGAAGAGGAGCCGCGTGCTCCAGCCCGACGAGAAGAAGGTGGTGGCCTACCACGAGGTGGGCCACGCCATCGTGGGCCACCTGATGCCCGGTGGCAGCAAGGTGGCGAAGATCTCCATCGTGCCCCGGGGCATGGCCGCCCTCGGCTACACCCTGCAGCTGCCCACCGAGGAACGCTTCCTCAATTCCAAGGAGGATCTGGAAGGGCAGATCGCCACCCTGCTGGGGGGCCGCAGCGCCGAGGAGATTGTTTTCGGCGAGGTGACCACGGGCGCGGCGAACGACTTGCAGCGCGCCACCGACATCGCCGAACAGATGGTGGGCACCTACGGCATGAGCGACACCCTGGGCCCCCTGGCCTATGACAAGCAGGGAGGCAGTCGCTTCCTCGGCGGGGCCAGCAACCCCCGCCGGGCCGTGAGTGACGCCACGGCGGAAGCCATCGACCGAGAGGTGCGCGGCCTGGTGGACCGGGGCCATGAGCGAGCCCTCTCCATCCTGCGCCACAACCGCAACCTGCTGGAATCGATCTCGATGGAGATTTTGGAGAAGGAGGTGATTGAGGGAGATGCGCTCAAAGATCTCCTCGCCACCAGTCGGCTGCCCGAGGAGGCGGCTGTGACGGCTTGAGGAGGTGCCGACGCGGATTGGAATCACTCTGGTCAAGCCTTAGCCTCCAATCGTCTTTGTGACAGGACGGTTGGGGTGGTCAGGGCATCAGGCCACAGCCGGGCGCTTCCGCCACTGTTGGAGGCGGCTCGCCCCCGGCAGTGGACCAAAAATCTGCTGGTGTTCGCCGCGCCCCTCTTCGTCTTCCGCTTTGATCCTCACCTGTGGAGGGCCGCCGCCGCCGCCTTTTTGGCCTTTTGCCTGATCTCCAGCGCCATCTATCTGCTGAACGACTGCCTTGATGTCGAGGCTGATCGAGCCCACCCCACCAAGTGCCGTCGGCCCATCGCCGCTGGCCTGGTGACCATGCCGTTGGCCCTCGGCACCGCCATTGTCCTCGCGCTGCTCAGCGTGCTCCTGGGCTGGGCCATCACCCCGGGGCTCGCGGGCATCGTGGTGGTTTACGGGCTGATCCAGCTGGCCTACTGCCTCTGGCTGAAGCGTCAGCCTCTGCTCGATCTTTTCTGCATTGCCTCAGGATTTCTGTTGCGGGCCATCGCCGGGGTGGTGGCTGCGGGGCTGGGATTCTCGCCCTGGTTTTTGCTCACCGTGGGCCTTCTCGCTCTGTTTTTGGCGATCGAGAAACGCAAGGCCGAATTGCGGGTGTCTGAACTGCGGGGGGTGATGACCAGAAAGGTGCTGCAGCGCTATTCGCTGCCACTGATGTTGCGGCTGGAGAGTCTGGTGTCAACCAGTGCCTTCATGAGTTATTCTCTTTGGGCTGCTGGTCCTTCCTTGAAAGGCGCACCCACCAGCTGGATGTTGCTCACGGTTCCTTTCGTGCTCGCTGGGATCTTCCGGTATCAGTTGCTCAGCGATCCAGAGGAATCTGATCGGCGCAAACAAGGAATGCCAGATCATAGCGCCGAATCACCTGAAGAGATTTTTCTCGGAGACCGAGGCATTCAATTGATCCTTGTCGCCTGGCTTGGTGTGATCACAACCATCGGTGTGGCCCACCAGATGTCCCTTCTTCCTCCGCTCACGGCAAAACCATGAAGGTGTTTCTCCCCGGCGGCGCGGGCTTGGTCGGGCTCAATTTGATTGCCCTGTTGCGGGAGCAGCATCCGGATTGGAATCTGTTGGTGGTCGATAAGAAGCCCGAAGCCGTTGCCATCGGCAGGCAACTCTTTCCAGAGGTGACCTTCCTTTTGGAGGATCTGACGCAGGTGGAGGGAAAGGAATGGCCCGGGGCCATTCGTCTTTGTGAGGCCTGCGTGATGCTGCAGGCGGAGATCGGCAACACCGATCCCTCCCAGTTTGAACGCAACAACATCCGCAGCACGGAAGTGGTGTTGGCTCAGATGGAGCACACCGCCATCCGCCGGCTGGTGCACATCAGCAGCTCCGTGGTGAATTCCGTCGCAAACGACCTCTACACCCAGACCAAGCGGCGCCAGGAGGAGATTGTTCGGGGGCACTGGCCGCAGGCGGTGGTGCTCCGCCCCACGTTGATGTTTGGTTGGTTTGACCGCAAGCATCTGGGCTGGTTGGCCCGTTTTCTGAAGACATCCCCCTTGTTTCCCATTCCCGGCTCAGGCCGCTTCATCCGCCAGCCGCTGTTCGTGGCGGATTTCTGCCAGTTGATCGAGCGCTGCTTGGCCGATCCCGCCATCGAAGGGGTGTATGACATCACCGGGATGGAGCAGGTCAGTTACCTGAGCCTCATGCGCCAGCTGCGTCAGGCTGTGGGGTCTCGAAGCGCGATCATCCATTTGCCCATTCCCGTTTTCGCGATCCTGCTGCGGCTTTGGGCCCGGATGTCCCGCCAACCGGCCTTCACCACATCCCAGCTGAAGGCCCTCACGGCTGGCGATGAATTCGCGGTGATCGACTGGCCCGGCCTGTTTCAGGTGTCGGCCACGCCCCTGGCCGAGGCCCTGCGCATCACCCACCAGGATTCCCGTTTTTCCCACCTGGAGGTGCCCTTTTGATGGCCGCAACCCCAAGGATTGCCGTGGTCGGTGGAGGGCCGATGGGGTTGGCGGTGGCCTACGAACTCACGCGCCAGGGTCTGGAGCCTGTGCTTTTTGAAGCGGACAACCGGCTGGGAGGCATGGCCGCCAGCTTCGATTTCGCTGGCGTGCAACTCGAACGTTACTATCACTTCCATTGCCTCAGCGACCGGGATTTCTTTGCCCTCCTGGAGGAATTGCATCTGGCTGACAGGCTCCAGTGGCGCCAAACCCGGATGGGCTTCTTCTGCGATGGTCGCCTCTACCGCTGGGGGTCGGTGGGTGCGGTGCTGTCCTTCCCCCGCCTGCCTCTGTTTTCGCGGCTGCGCTATCTCTTCCATGCCGCCCGCTGCCTCACCATCCGCGATTGGCGCCCTCTTGATGGGCTCACGGCCACGGCCTGGTTGCGCAGCTGGCTGGGGGAACGGGGCTATCGAATGCTCTGGCACAAGTTGTTTGCCTACAAGTTTTTTCATCACAGCGACACCATCTCGGCCGCCTGGATCTGGAGCCGCATCCGCAGGCTGGGACAATCGCGGCGACGGCTGAGGGAGACTTTGGGATTTCTGGAGGGGGGATCGCAAACCTTGATTGATGCCATGGCCGGGGCGATCCAGAGGGCGGGGGGGCAGATTCGCCTTTCCACACCCCTGCTCGCCCTGCGGCCGCGTCTGGAAGGGGGGGCGGTTCTGTCAACAGCGCAGGGGGAGGAGGCCTTTGATCAGGTGATCAGCACCATTCCCTTGCCCTTGTTGGCGCCGATTCTGGAGGCTGGTGGCGCGGCCCCATCCCTGGTGGAACGTTACGCCCGCCTGCCATCTGTGGCCTGCGCCTGCGTGGTCTTGCAGACCCGCCGGCCCATCACCGCGAACTTCTGGACCAATGTCAATGACGCACGCTTTGCCATTCCTGGCGTGATTGAGATGGCCAACCTCAGGCCCTTTCCTGTGCACGTCTCCTACGTTCCCTTCTACATCCCCGCCGACCATCCCGATTATCAACGGTCCAACCAGGCCTTCATGGAGGATGCCTGGAATTGTGTGAAGGCGATTCAACCAGCCCTGGAAGATGGGGATCTGCTGGCGAGTCATTGCAGCCGCTACCGCTTCGCCCAGCCGGTGTGTGGTGTTCACTTCCTGGACACGCTTCCCCCGCGGGATCCCTTCCCGGGTGTGATCACAGTCGACACCACGGCCTACTATCCGGAAGACCGCGGCATCAGCGAGAGCATTGGCTTTGGCCGGGCCATGGCAAGGAAGGTGGCTGAAAATATGATTGAATGATTGTATGATGTCACGGCAATTGATTCGATTCTTATTGGCGAACACCCTGGCGGCTGGCATTAACATTAGCGTTCATTTGTTTTTCGGCAGGTTTTTGCTGGATTTCCTTTCCGTGTTCCTAGGCTTCCTCGCAGGCCTGGGCTCCTCCTACTATTTGTGTCGGGGATTTGTTTTCCATTCGACAAGAAAAACAACCTTGAGCGAAGCCTCTAGATTTGTGCTGGTCAACTGTGTCATGCTCCTCATTACCTGGTTTGTGTACCAAGCATCCTTGCAATGGCTGGAGGCTTTCTGGGGAGCCTTGCTTTCGGAAGACACGATACGCACGGCTGCCCATGCCTTTGGTGTGGCGGCTCCAGTATTTTTCTCTTTCGTGGCTCAAAAAACATTTACTTTTAAACAGCGTCTCTAATGGATCTTGATCTTCAGCGAATTTATCATCATCGTTTCGATGGAATTTCTCCCCGACTCAAACAAGCGACCTGGCAAGAAATTGCCCGCTGGATTCTGAACGATGCCAAGGGCCTTCGAGGCGGAATTCCCGTGCAATCTGTTCTCGACCCAGCCTGCGGTGATGGGGAGTTTCTGAACGCATGTTCCCATGGTGCTGTCTCGCTGACCGGCTGCGACTTGAGGGACCGCTCACCCCTGCTCACGCCAGCAGCAACTTTCCATCAGGGCCTGTTTCAGACCCTGAAGTTGGATCAACAATTTGACTTGATTTGGATCTCCAATCTGCTTGAACATCTAAGAAGTCCTGAAGAAATACAGGATTTCTTGATTCACTGCCGCCAGATTTTATCCCCGAATGGCCTGGTGGTGATCATGGGTCCTAATATTAAATACTGCCGTTCTGAGTATTGGGATTTCGCTGATCATTGTCTCCCTTTGTCCCATCTCACTGTCATCGAACATCTCGTTTCGGCGCAGTTTGCAATATCCGCTGTTAATCCCAAGTTTCTTCCCTATTCCTTTCGCTCCAGGCTTCCCGCTGATCCGCGTCTTGTTCGCCTGTATCTCATGAATTCCTGGGCCTGGTCTTTCCTCGGCAAACAGTTTCTCATCCGCGCCAAGCTTCCATGAGTGTGCACATCGCCGTTTTTGATGTCGATGGCACCTTGCTGAAGGGGGATTGCCTGCGCATGGCGGCGGTTCGCTCCCAGAGCCCCTCCCGAATCCTGTGGGCTGCCGTAGCTCTCCTTCCCTGGCTGCTGGCCTGGCAGCTGGGCCGGGTCAGCACGGCTGCGTTGAAGGAGAAAACCCTCGCCTTGTTCCGCATTTGCGAAAGAGTCAACCAGGCCGAGGCCAGCGGCAATGGTCAATGGCTTCTTCCCGTTCTCCTCCAGCGCTTGCGGCCCGAAGCCTTGCGGCGGCTGCACATGCACCAGCAGCGTGGTGACCGGGTGCTGCTGTGTTCCGCCTCCCCTCGGATGTTGCTGGCGCCCCTGGCTGATGCTTTGGCGGTGGAGCTGATTGCCACCGAGCTCCTGCAACAGAATGGGCGCTGGCTGCCTCGCCTGGCCGGCCCGAACTGCAAGGGACCCGAGAAGGTGTCCCGGCTGAGCGCCCATCTTGGTTCGTTGGACGATCACAGGATCGAGGCCTATGGCGACAGCCAAGGCGATCGGGAACTGCTTCAGGCCGCTGCCCTGCCCCATTACCGGAGTTTTGTCGCCACTCCCAGGCCGTACCCAACTTGACCCGATTTCCGCAGGGATTCAGGCTGAGGTCCAAGCTTGGCCGCCGTGGGCCGCTGGGGGGCCTGTCCTTTTCTCCGCCAAGAGCAACCTCCTCCAGTAACAATGGCGCGGAGATCCCCCCAGACCCATCGAGATTCGTAGCACCTTCGTCCTGGGCAGCACGAGTGCGGTGGCTGGTGCCATCTGTCGCGAGCTGGCCCGACGGGGATGCCAGCGCTTTCACCTTGTCTCCAGGGGCTCCGGCAGCGAGCATGCTCTGGTCAGCGCGTTGGAAGGTTTGGGCGCCACGGTGAGCATGGGGCGGACGGATCTGTTGGCCGATGCCTCTGCTGAGGCTCCTGCGCCGCTGCCGGAGGGTGACTTCGACCTCTATCTCATCACCGCTGGTTCCCTGGGAGAGGCGGAGCTGGCCCGCGGAGATGCCCGTGAGGCCCTGCGGATCACTGCGGCCAACTACAGCGGCCTCCTGCCTTGGCTGACGGCCATCGCCACCCCGGAGCGTTTGGCCCGTCCCGGCCGCCTCTGGGTGTTCAGTTCTGTGGCCGCTGATCGGGGCCGTCCCTCCAACTACCACTACGGAGCCGCGAAAGCCGCCCTCACGGCCTTCTGCGAAGGACTGATGCTGCGTTGCCACGGCAAACCCTTTGCGGTGCGGGTGCTCAAGGCCGGCTTCATGGCCACTCCCATGACGGTGGGCAAGGCGCCGCCGGCCCTCTGCGCCGCCCCCGCTGCGGTGGCCCGCGACCTGCTGCGTCGCCCCGATCGTCGAGGCATCGACTACATCCCCTGGTGGTGGGGCCCGCTCATGCTTCTCGTTCGCCTGCTTCCCGCATCCTTGGCTGCCAAACTTTGACGGAGAACAAGTGATATGCTATTTTTTGGATGAAATACACAGATTTAGTTTTACGTGTTCCAGCAAAATATATCCCCTGCCCAGGGTGTCTGGAGAAGATTGATCCTTGTTTTTGTGGCCTTACTCACGGCCCTCATTGCAGCCTGTAAGCCAATCGGGTTTCCGGAAATTGGCCTTGACCCCTCTTGGTATCAAGCGCTGGCCGAAGCGACGGATTCAGGACGCATCTTTGGCCAAGATGTTGTGTTTACCTTCGGACCACTGCATCAGGCTTACACTTCACAGTTCTCGGAATATCTGACGCCTTTAATCTTTTCTCGGCTATTTTTCTTCTCCATCTGGTTTGCTCTCCAAGTCTGCATCGGCCTCACATTGGGCCTTTGGGTGGAGTCGACGATCGCCGTCGCAACGATGACACTTGTTAGATTTCCCGATTGCATGACATTTCTGCTGGCCACAGTCTGCGTGCTGGTGCCACCTGCGCTGGTTTCAAGGCCAACCACCAAATCCTTCCTGGATCCGCAGGTTTTTCTTGCGCTCGCCATGCTTTCGGGAGTTCTCGTCTCCACCCTGGTCAAGCTGAGTTTCCTGGGGGCTGCGGTTCCCTCGATGGCCTCTGTCTATGGATATCAAATTGCCAGGTTATATGGCCAGAAAAAAAGGGTCGTATTGTCAACTTTGGCCGCACTCTTTCTCATTCCTTTGGCCGTTCTGCTTGTCGCTTGGGCGATACCTAATCATGGCATGTTGAATTCTTTTCTTGGCTATTACTCTGGTCTGAATCTTGATATTGTTAGGGGGTATGCGGAGGCCATGTCTTATGAGGGCATCAGTCGCGACATGTCGAATGCCTTTGTGTTTCTCCTCCTTTTTGTCGTTTCAATGCTGCTGCTGTGGACTGGCTTTCTCAGGCGGCTGCGCGTCTCGACACCCCACGAAAAAGCGACGACACGCGTTCTGAAAATCCTCACCCTTGGCTCGGCTTCCAGTTTGTATTGGATTGTCTTCAAAGCCTTTTTTGTTCGTGATGATATTTTGCGCATATTCTATGCCAATCTATGGGCCGCCTGTTTCTTGAGCCTTCTTCTGGTTATCCGCATGGAAGGGTTTCCTTCCATGGGGCCCACTTGGATTCGAAAGCTTTCTCTCCTCGTGCCTGGCTTGCCGCTGCTGCTTGGTTTTGTCTTGATGAATCCAGCTACGAAAAAAGGTTTCAGCACGGCCTCGAACTCCGGCTTTAGTAGCCAGCCTGTCTTTAATTATCTGCGTGAGCTTGGTCTTTCTCGGGTCCGCCTCACAGGGGTGGAAGATTCGTTCAAACTTCTGATTCCAAGTCAACGTTTTAAGTTGACTCAGAAGAAGCATGAGGCATTGCAAGTCGCAAGGAAGCGCAATGAGTTGTATTCCCTTCCAGCGGGTGCAACGGTAGACAGCATTCCTTGGGAAATTACATCGTTACTGGCTCAAAAACTTGACTATAAGCCAAGACCCATCCCGCAAAGCTTTGCTGTGTTTACAAAATCTCTTCAAAAGGAAAACAGAGATCATTTTCTGCGATCTACAAACAAACCTGATTATTTCATCTTAGATGCGCAGGACATAGACGGCCGACTTCCAATCAGTCTGGATTCTCCCTTGATCCTCACCCTTCCTGATTTCTACGATTACAGCCATCGTGGCAGCAAAGGAAGCTTGGTTCTCAAACGCAAGCCCCATTTCCAAAAAACTCTGCCTTCAGGGGGCCAGGTTTGCCACCCTGTTTCCGAAGGGCGTTTGCCATGGCAGCGAAAGCACGGTTTCCTTTGGATGAGCACCACGATTGCACTCCCCTTGAATCGCAAAAATCCGCTGGTTCTGAATACGGAAGTTGACCCTTCTTTTTACAGATCCATAACGGCTGCAGCCTACAAGCCTTCGGTCGTGAAGATCGAATATCTGGATCAAGAAGGCCGTGTTATTTCTTCTTATCGTCTGATTCCCAATGCAGGCTTGGACATTCTTGTTTACCCTCTGATAAGAAACAATCATGATTTGCTATCTCTCTGGAAGACTTCTCTTCCGATAGAGAATGTCGCTCCTTCAAAGCAGCAACCCCCAGGCAAAATCACTTCCTTTCGCCTTGTCACCCATAGTCTGCTGAATCCTTTCGATGCTTATCGCTACCGCCTGACGGAATACTGCAGAACCTCATGACGCACAGGGCTCCATGACCTGCTGTGCTCTGGATTTTTGCTCCCGGGGCGCCAGTGGGGTTCTCCACTGCAACAGCTGCCAAGACATCACTTTATTTTCTCTGCCACCCCTCGCCGTTCCCAATCCATGACCCTTGTGCTTCCCCCGGGCCTGTTGGCAGAACCCCGAACCCTCGCCGGCTGGGGTCGCACCACTCCCGTCACCGCTCGGGTGGTGCGGCCCGCCAGCGTGGAGCAGCTGCGGGAGTTGCTGGCGCAGGCCCCTCCCCATTCCCTCATTCCCCGAGGTCTCGGCCGCTCCTACGGGGATGCGGCTCAGCTCCGGGAGGCGGCCGTGATGGAACTGATGGCCTTCGACCATATTCGTTTGGATGCCTCCAGGGGGATGGTCACCGCCGGAGCTGGGGTGAGCTTCGATCAGCTGCTGCGGGTGATCGTGCCGGCGGGTTTCTTCCTGCCCGTCACCCCGGGCACCCGCAACGTCACCGTCGGCGGGGCCATCGCCGCCGATGTTCATGGCAAGAATCACCACGTGGATGGAAGCTTCGGCCACCATGTGCGAAGCCTGCAGCTGGTGGACGGCACGGGTCAGCTGCGGCTCTTGCGGCCCGGCAGCGAGGGCAGCCCGGAGGAGCGGGCGATGGCCTGGGCCACCATCGGTGGCATGGGACTCACCGGGGTGATCGTGGAGGCCACCTTCTCCCTGATCCCGATCACCAGCTCCCTGATCCGCGTCGACACCACCCGCTTTCGCCAGCTGGACGACCTGATGGCGGCGATGGTGGAGGCTGACAGCCGCTGGCGCTACAGCGTGGCCTGGGTCGACAGCCTGGATGCCGGGGGCCGGGGGGTGCTCACCTGCGGCGACCATGCCCGGGCCGACCAGTTGGATCCGGCCCGGGGCACGGATCCCCTCGCCTACGACCCGAAGGCCCTGGCCTCCGCCCCCCCCTTCCTGCCGGGAGGGCTCCTGAACAAGCTCACCGTGCGCGCCTTCAACGAGGCCTGGTATCGCAAAGCGCCGAAACAGCGGCAAGGGGAGTGCCAGGCCATCGCTCCCTTCTTCCACCCCCTGGACGGCGTGCAGGACTGGAACCGGATCTATGGCCCGGCCGGTTTCCTGCAATACCAGTTCGCCGTGCCCGATGGGGCGGCCCATCTGGTGCCCCGCACCCTGGAGGCCCTGCGCCAAGTGGGGGCCCCCAGTTTCCTCACGGTGCTCAAGCGCTTTGGACCCTCCAACCCCGGTCCGCTCTCCTTTCCCATCCCGGGCTGGACCCTGGCCGCCGATGTGTCCGCCGCCGTGCCGGGCCTGCTGGAGACGTTGAACCAGCTTGATGCGGAGGTGGCCGCCGCGGGGGGGCGGCTCTATCTGGCCAAGGATTCCCGCCAATCCGCCGCCATGGTGCGCCGCACCTATCCCCGCCTGGAGGAATGGCGGGACATCCGCGCCCAAATGGATCCCGGGGGAGTGTTCGCCTCCGATCTGGCCTGGCGGACCCAGTTGGTCTGACGCACCGACCAGCGCCCGTCACCCGCGTCACCGCGGACGACAGCCAACGGGCGGGACCGGCTTGATGAACGGCTCGGGCGCGGATGCGGTCGCCGATCTCGATGACGCTTGGGCCGCCCGGCCCCTTTGTGCCCTCCCGACCGCTCTTGACGCCGGGCCCCTTGATCCCGCATAAGGGTTTTTTGGTCTGGTGTGATGGCCGATGGCAGCGACACCTCCGTGCTCGGCGGGCTGAACGGGGGCGACTATCTCTCCGCCGCTGATCTGGACGGCCCCCAGACCGAAGCCTTGCTGGATCTGGCGGCCGACCTCAAGGCCGGCCGGCGCCGCTGCGATTTGGCCGGCCGCACCCTGGGCCTGATCTTCACCAAGGCCTCCACCCGCACCCGCGTGAGCTTCACGGTGGCCATGGCCCGCCTGGGGGGGCAGACCATCGATCTCGATCCGGCCGTCACCCAACTGGGCCGCGGCGAACCCCTGGCCGACACCGCCCGCGTGCTCAGCCGCTATCTGGACGCACTGGCGGTGCGCACCTTCGGTCAGGCGGAGCTGGAGGACTATGCCCACTGGGCGTCCATTCCCGTGATCAATGCCCTGACCGACCAGGAGCATCCCTGCCAGGCCTTGGCTGACTTCCTCACCCTGCGGGAGGCCTTCGGCGGTCTTGAAGGCCTCACCCTGGCCTATGTGGGCGATGGCAACAACGTGGCCCATTCCCTGATGCTCTGCGGCGCTTTGCTGGGGGTGAACGTGCGTCTGGGATGTCCGGAGGGGTTTCAGCCGGATCCGGCGATGGTGGCGCGGGCGCGGGCCCTGGCGGGGGAGCGCTGCGCCATCACGCTCCAACCCGATCCCCTCTCGGCCGTGCGGGGCGCCCATGGGGTCTACACCGATGTCTGGGCCTCGATGGGGCAGGAGGAGGAACAGACCCGGCGGGAGGAGGCGTTCCGGGGCTGGTGCTTGGATGAGGCCTTGCTTTCCGAGGCGGACAGCCGGGCGATCGTGCTCCACTGCCTGCCGGCCCACCGGGGGGAGGAGATCAGCGCGGGGGTCATCGAAGGGTCCGCCAGCCAGGTGTTCAACCAGGCGGAGAATCGCCTGCACGTGCAGCAGGCCCTCCTGGCGACCCTTCTCGGCGGCCTCTGAGCCCAACCACTGGACAAGCGCGCCATTTGGCGGTACACATGTACCAAGCCCCTGTCGCCCTTGCCCGTGCCCGAAGACCTCACCCCCGCCCAGCAGGAGCTCTACGACTGGCTGGACGACTACATCCGCTCCCGTCGCCACAGTCCCTCCATCCGCCAGATGATGGAGGCCATGGGCCTCCGCTCGCCCGCCCCCATCCAGAGTCGCCTGCGCCACCTGCAGCAGAAGGGCTGGATCACCTGGCAGGAGGGCCAGGCCCGCACGCTGCAACTGCTCGGCGATGGGAGCCCGGCGGGGATTCCGGTGCTGGGAACGGTGGCCGCCGGTGGCTTGATTGAAGCCTTCGAGGACACCGAGGAGCACCTGGATCTGACCCCCCTGCTGGAAACCCGCGGCCTTTTTGCCCTCACGGTGAATGGGGATTCCATGGTGGACGCCCACATCGCCGATGGGGACGTGGTGCTGCTGGAGCCGGTGAGCGATGCCCGCCGCCTGCGGGAGGGCACGATCGTCAGCGCCCTGGTGGCCGGCAGTGGCACCACCCTGAAGCATTTCCACCGCCAGGGAAAGAAGGTGCGCCTGGAGGCCGCCAACCCGGCCTACGCGCCCCTGATCGTCCCGGCTGACCAGGTCACCATCCAGGGGCGGCTGGTGGCCGTTTGGCGCGAGGTCTGACGCGGCCCTCGGCCGGGGGCACCCCCAGGGTGTAAGCTCACGTCGTGGCAAGCAATGCTGGCCACATCAATGGGGCCATAGCTCAGCTGGTAGAGCACCTGCATGGCATGCAGGGGGTCAGCGGTTCGAGTCCGCTTGGCTCCATTCTGTTGGACTCCTTGCGGCGCAAGGGGTCTTTTTTTATTGCTTCGAGGGGCGCCAGAAGCCCAGCGGGAGCAAAAATGCGCTCAATCAAGGGCACAACTGAGGCAAGGAAGGGAGCTGACGAGGGGCTTGTTCCCGCGACACTGCGCGCCTGTGCTCCAGCTGAGGGAGGGCCTGGAGCCCGGCGAGGTGGTGATGGTGTTTCAGGGCACGATCCCCAACCAGAAGGGGGTGCCGGTGGTGCAGGAGTGGGTGGCGGTGCGCTTCGCCGGAACGGGCCTCAACGTGGTGGAGGTCGAACCGTTCGAGGCGGTGGCCGAGCGGTTGGAGCTGGTCCGCAGGCCCTGTGCCAACTCCAATGACGTCATCCCCGACCATTTGCGCAAGCCGTTGCCGTATGTCGCGGAACAAAGGCCAACGACGATGGAGATGCGTCGCCTGGCCCAGCAGAAGGTGATCGACATGCGCTTGGACGACCACGAATGCTTTGTGAATGAAGGCATGACCATCGAACCCGCTCCCTATCTGAAGGTGGCGGCCGTGCTGCATCGCGACAGCAGTTGATCAGGCGACCCCCCTTTAATCTGCATAGCGTTCAGACCAGCACCTCCATTCCACCCGTATCGCGATGAGCTCTCTCCCATCCCTGATTACCTGATACCAGGCGTGCGCAGCGGCAAAGCCTGCGTGGCTGGAACGCGCATCACCGTTTCTGATGTGCTCGAGTACCTCGCCAGCGGCATGAGCCAGCAGGAGATCCTCGCGGACTTTCCTGATCTGCAACCCGAGCACATCCAGGCTGTTCTGCGCTATGCCGCCGAGCGCGAGAAACGCCTCAGTGAGCACACCGTGGCGTGACCGCTGCGATGAGCTGCTGTTTTCTGCTGGATGAAAATCTGAGTCCTCGGCTCAGCTCGGCCTTGGCTGATGCGTTCCCTGGCAGGGTGCATGTTCGTGATGTGCGGCTCAAGGGCAAGAGTGATGAGAAGATCTGGTCATTTGCGGCCAGCAATGGTTACACGATCGTTACCAAAGACGATGATTTCCGTGTCATGAGCCTGCTGTGCGGTGCACCTCCCAAGGTGATCTGGCTGGTGGTTGGCAACACCAGCACGGCAGAGATCTTGCGCATCCTTCTTGCCCATGCCAAGGCGATCGAGAAGTTCATCGCTGAACCCGTCACCTCCCTGCTCACGCTCCGTAAGATCTGACTCCACGAGCGGTATCACACCGAACCGCAGAAGGTGAAGATGCGCCTGGCCGATCAGAACGTGTTCGGCGTGGACCTCAACCCGGTGGCGGTGGAGCTGGCCGAGATGAGCCTGTGGCTCAACAGCATCTTTGCGCCGGAGCAGGGGCGGGTGTTTGTGCTCTGGTTCAGCCAGCAGCTGCAGCGTGGCAACTCGCTGATCGGCGCCAGGCGGCAGGTTTACAGGGTGAGCCAGCTGCCCACAGGCACGGGCCGCAAGGCAAAGCCCTCACGGCTCTGGCATGAACATGGGCCGGAGGAGCTGGCCCGGGATGCGGCGTTGCCTGCCGACGCGATCTTCCACTTCCGGCTGCCCGCTCCGGGCATGGTGGCGTATTCCGACAAGGTGATCAAGGAGCTGGAACCCGAAGCGATCGAGCGCTGCAAGCGCTGGAACAAGGCCTTTGTTAGAGAAGCCTTCACCAGAACCCAGATCGCCCACCTGCTGCGGCTCAGCCAGTTGGAGGATGAGATATGGAAGCAGTGGGCCCAGCCACAGAGCCAGCTGGGCCGGCGCACCACCGATCCTTTGCCGGTGTGGAAATCCAGGGGTGCGGGAGTCCGCAGGGGCCACCGACACCGCCTGGACACCGCTGAAGCTCAAGGACCGCATCCAGGAACAGGTGGTGCTGGGCCACGGCGAGGCCAACACCAATGCACGCCTCAGGCTGCCCCAGTCGAGCCGATCGCGTCCCGGGAATGCAAGTTTGGCCAAGTGAGAACAGGCCCCCTTCGCCATCGAACCCAATGGAATGAAGCCATGGCCCTGTGGATCGCAGACGTTCTGCCGGCGCAAGGTTCCAATGCGGAAACAGTCCTGGAGTGGAGGGTGACCCTTGCCGCTTCCAGGCTGCCGAACAAGTGACAAGAAAAAGGGAGGGCTTGCGCCCTCCCCCATGACATTGCCGCGAGACGGATTCAACCGAGTGATCGCAAGGGCGATCAGTAGTCGAAGTCGCCGCCGCCCATGCCACCGCCACCGGCGGGAGCCGCTTCCTTCTTCTCGGGCAGGTCGGCCACGATGCACTCGGTGGTGAGCACCATGCCGGCGATCGAGGCGGCATTCTGCAGGCCAGAGCGGGTCACCTTGGCGGGATCAACGATGCCAGCGGCCAGCATGTCGACATACTCACCGGTGGCGGCGTTGTAACCCTCGTTGAAGGGTTTGTTGCGCACGTGCTCGGCGATCACGGCCCCATTGGCACCCGCGTTCTCGGCGATGCGCTTCAGGGGGGCGTTGAGGGAGGCGGCCACGATGTGGGCGCCGATCAGCTCCTCGCCGGAGAGGTTGGCGGCAGCCCACTCTTCCAGTGCGGGACCGAGATGGGCCAGGGTGGTGCCACCACCAGGAACAATGCCCTCCTCAACAGCCGCCTTGGTGGCGTTGATGGCATCTTCCAGGCGCAGCTTCTTGTCCTTCATCTCGGTTTCGGTGGCCGCGCCCACCTTCACCACAGCCACGCCACCGCTCAGCTTGGCCAGACGCTCCTGGAGCTTCTCCTTGTCATAGGAGGAATCGGTTTCCTCCATCTGGGTGCGGATCTGCTCGCAGCGGGCCTTCACCGCCGCCTCGTTGCCTTCGGCCACGATGGTGGTGGTGTCTTTGTTGATTGTGATCCGGCGGGCGGTGCCCAGAGAATCGATCTTGGCGTTCTCCAGCTTGAGGCCGGCATCTTCCGTGATCAACTGGCCGTTGGTCAGCACGGCGATGTCCTCGAGCATGGCCTTGCGGCGATCGCCGAAGCCAGGGGCCTTCACGGCGGCCACGTTCAGCACGCCCCGCAGACGGTTGACCACCAGGGTGGCCAGGGCTTCCTTCTCGATGTCCTCGGCGATGATCAGCAGGGGCTTGCCGGTGCGGGCGATTTGCTCCAGCACGGGCACAAGATCTTGCACCAGGGTGATCTTCTTGTCGGTGATCAGGATGTAGGGCTCATCCAGCACCGCCTCCATGCGCTCGGTGTCGGTGGCGAAGTAAGGGGAGATGTAACCCTTGTCGAAGCGCATGCCCTCGGTGACCTCCAACTCGGTGGTCATCGACTTGCCTTCCTCCAGGGAGATCACCCCCTCCTTGCCCACCTTGTCCATGGCATCGGCGATCATCTGGCCGACTTCCTCATCGTTGCCGGCGGAGATGGCCCCCACCTGGGCAATGGCACGGCTGTCGCTGATCGGCTTGGCATGCTCCTCGATCTTGCTCACCAGAAACTCGGTGGCCTTGTCGATGCCGCGCTTGAGGGTGATGGCGTTGGCGCCGGCAGCCACGTTGCGCAGACCGGCCTTCACCATGGCGTGGGCCAGCACCGTGGCGGTGGTGGTGCCGTCACCGGCGGCGTCGTTGGTTTTGCTGGCCGCCTGGCGGATCAGGGCGACACCGGTGTTTTCGATGTGGTCCTCAAGCTCGATCTCCTTGGCGATGGTGACACCGTCATTGATGATCTGAGGAGCGCCGAACTTCTTCTCCAGAACAACGTTGCGGCCCTTGGGTCCGAGGGTGACGGCAACGGATTCGGCCAGGATGTCGATGCCCCGCTCAAGGGCGCGACGAGCCTGCTCGTTGTAAATGATGCGCTTGGCCATGATGATGGAAGAAAAAACCTGGGTTGATTAAACGGTGAACGTTCAGTTCACAACAGCGAGGATGTCCTTCTCGGAAAGA
>JBKDTB010000031.1:0-16212 GCA_046340515.1 Cyanobacteriota bacterium
CACGTTTCCTTTCGGGGTCATGCCTCCAAAGATGTCATCGGCCATGGCTTGATGCCATGGGTTTACTCTGCCATAGGTATCAAGGCTTGCAATGTGTTTCGGCCGCGAGGGCGTACAGAGCTGATCTGGTACGTTTCCTGATAGATGCCGTGCAACATGAATAGATGATCAGTCATCCACATTGTCATGCACGGCGTGATGCGCGTGGCCGGGTCCATCGGTCGGCTTCAGCGCTGATCGGCATGCTGGTAGACAACATTGCGCTCCCGCTTGCCTGCCGCCACAACCAGCACCAGCAGCTCGTGGTCACGCATCTCGTAGACGAGGCGGTACCCGGCGGCCCGCAACTTGATCTTGTGGTGATCACTGGAGCCCCGCAGTTTGCTCCGCGGGGATCCTGGGCTCAGCCAGCCGCTCGGCTAACTTGTGCTTGCACTGCTCCCGGATTCCTGGCGTCAGCTTCCGCCACTCCCGAAGGGCTTCCGGGCGAAAGGCCAGCTCAAAGGGCATCGAGGCTGACCCGCACCGGCTCCTGGCCGTCCGTCAGCCGGGCATCCGCGATGCGGCCCAGCTCCAGGTCGTCCACCAGATCCATCAGTTCTTCGTAGGCCCTGGCCGGCACGCAGTAGAAGGCCGGCTCGTTGCGGTTGAGCACCGCGACGGCCATCCCCTCTCCTGCCGCCACGGTGGCCATGGGGTTCTTCTAGTGTTCCGAGATGCTTACGGCTGTCTCGGCGAGGACGCGGTGGACCATCGGCGGGACAGGAAGGCAATACACCGCATTCCAGGTCTCCAGCCAGGTCTCTGGAAAGGTCTGGATCGAGTGGGTGGCGGCCCGGCTGGTCTCCAGCAATTTTGGCGACCTTCCTGGGGAATTGTTTCCCTGTTGTTGCAGTGTTGGGTGATCGGTCGTTGATGCTTAAGTGGCTTGACCTGATCACCTCCGGATACGATGTTGGGCCAAATTCAGTTGGCAACCTCCGCCTAGCCGTGATTCCTGACCATCCAGGGCTCGGACGGCCCATGAGCTCACACCACGCAGGTCAATGCCTGATGCATCAATGGCGCCGTCGAGAGAGGATCTCTGTGAGAAGGTCGCTGCCACTCCCTGACATTGTCTGTCCTCGCCTGGTTCCTGCTGGCCTTCTGCCAGTCGATGCAAGAGCGGATGTGCGCTTGGCCCGTGGCGACGCTCAGGCCTGGACTGAAAGCGGGTGACCGGACTCGAACCGGCGACGTTCAGCTTGGGAAGCTGACATTCTACCACTGAATTACACCCGCAAAAAGCAATTAATCTTGTTTGATGAAGCCTTTTGGGGTCGATCCCGCGAGCCCATCACCAAGGCCAACTACGAAAGGGAATCTAGCAGGGGGCTGCTGGTGGAAGCAGCCCCGGGATCGTTTCATCCGGGCGCGAAGGCGCGTGGCGACTCAGGGCTCAGGGTTTGGCCGGCGCGGCGGGGGCCTTCGGTGCGGCCGGTGCGGCAGCGGGGGTCTCGACGCAATCCACTTCCGCCGTCAGCGCCTGGCGGGCGGCAATCACCGGGCCGGCCTTGGCCTTCAGCAGGTTGGCGGCCATCTCCAGGGTGAGCCCCTTGTTGCGCGACACCGTTTCCACCTCACCCCGGAAGGTGCGCAGCTGCTGCTTGAAGGTCTTCAGTCGCAGATTCTCCAGTTTTTCCTCCGAAGCCTCCAGCTTGGCGACGGCCGAAGCCAGGGCTTGGTCGGCGGCCTTGGCCTCGCCCACGGTCGAGGTGGGCTTGAGGGCGGCCACCCGCTCCAGGGCCTGGCCGGCCTCGGCGAGTTGCACGCAGATCAGCTTTTCGGTCTTTGCCTTCTGCGCGGGGAGATTCTGCTGGCAGCCACCAATGGCCAGGGCCGCCACGGCAGCGGTGACGACCAGCAGGGGACGGGTGGAGGACATCGAATTGTTGGTATGCATTGATACCTTAGGCAGGGTGGACGAATCTGCCACGTCTGAGGGCCGATCTGACGCATGGTCTGTTCTTTCTTACTGACACGCGCCCGGATCTGAAGGTTCGCCTGGATCCGAAACGCAGCCGGATCGGAAACGCACCAAGAGAAGTGCCACCCCCGGAGCGACGGTCCCGCCGACCGCCGCTCCGACGCGCTTTTCCCCCTACCCCGCCAGCGCCGCCGCCGCGGCTGCCACCCCCGCGCCCACGGGAGCCTTCGCCAGGCCCAGGGCTTCCAGGGTGGCTTCGATCGCCGCCACGGCCCCCAGGATGTCGCGATCGCAGACGAAGCCCAGGTGGCCGATGCGAAACACATGGCCCTTCAGGTGATCCTGCCCTCCGGCCAGCAGGATGTCGAAGCGGTTCTTCACCTCCTTGCGCAGCACCTCCGCGTCCAGTCCCTCGGGCGCCACCGCGGTGATGGCGGGGCTGCCGTGGCCCTCGGCGGCGTAGAGGGGCAGGCCGATGGCCTTCATGGCAGCGGTGGTGGCTTTTTGATGGCGGGCGTGGCGGGCGAAGATCGCCTCGAGACCCTCCTTTTCCATCATCTTCAGCGCCGCTTCCAGGGCGAAATAAAGATTGATCGCGGGGGTGAAGGGGTTGCTGTCGTTCTTGGCCGACTTGCGATACTTGCCCAGATCGAGATAAAACTTCGGCAGGTCGGAGCGCTCACAAGCGGCCCAGGCCCGCTCGCTCATCGCCACGAAACTCAGGCCCGGCGGCATCATGTAGCCCTTCTGGGAGCCGGAACCGATCACGTCGATGCCCCAGTCGTCCATTGGCACATCGGTGGCCCCGAGGCTGGTGACGCAATCCGCGATCGTCAGGGCGGTGCCGTGGGCGGTCGCCTGTTGGGCGATGGTCTGCAGATCGTTGATCACCCCGGTGGAGGTTTCCGAATGGGTGAGGATCACGGCCTTGATGGCCTTCTCCCCATCCGCCTCCAGGGCGGCCCGGAAGGCCTCGGGATCCAGCGGCTGGCCCCAGGGTGCCGCGATCTCCTCCACATTGAGGCCGTAGGCCTTGGCCACCTTCACCCAGCGCTCGCCGAACTTGCCGTTGTTGCCGCAGAGCACCCGATCGCCCTTGCTGAGCGTGTTGATGATCCCCGCTTCCATGGCGGCGGTGCCGCTGCCGGTGATCACCAGCACGTCATTCTTCGTCTGGTGCAACCACTGCAGCTGCTCAGTGGTGTGTTTGACGATCTTCTGAAAGTCGGCGCTGCGGTGACCGATCGGATGGCGCCCGAGGGCTTGCAGAACCGTTTCCGGCACGGGCGTCGGACCCGGAATCATCAGAGTGAGCTTGTCCTGCATGGGGCGGGGAGGGGCGATCGGAGCCGCGCTTCAATCCACCAACATAAAAAATGGTCCTCCCCCCCTCCCCCATGCCTCCCGTCCCCCGTGGCTACACCCTGCCGGTGTGGGTGGCCGCGGCCGCGCGGGCGTCCCTCGCCGTTCTCCTGGGGGAACCCCCCCGCCAGGCCTGGCCCCTCGACCTGCTCCAGGGGGAAGGCGCTCCCACCGTGCCGATCCCCGTGGGAGCCGCCGCGCCCCTCGGGGAGGGTTGGGCCCTGGCGGAGTCCGTCTGTGATCCGGGGGATGGGCTGGATCTCACCCGCGGCCTGCGGGTGTGGGCCCTCACCCGCTGGGAGGAGGCGGCCCCGCCGCCCCTCGTCCCACCAGACGGGTGGGCCGATGACGAGGACTGGCTGATCTTGGAGCCGGGGGCTGGGGTGGGGGTGCACGCCGCCAGTGGCGAGATGTGTGTCTCGGCTTACGCCCGCGCCCTGTTGACAACCCATCTCCGCCCCCGGGTTCCCCCGGGGCGGCGGTTGCGGCTGCGGCTCGTGCTCCCGGAAGGGCGCCAGCTGGCGGAGCGCACCAGCAATGTCGCCTTCGGCGTTGTGGAGGGTCTGGCCCTGATCGGCACCCGTGCCGAGGCCCAGGCCAGCGCCGATCCCCTCCAGCTCGATCACACCCTGGAGCTCCTGGCGGCCCGCCTGCGCGCCCCCGCCTTCGGCGGCGACCTGGTGCTGGTGATCGGCGAAAACGGCCTGGATCTGGCGCCTCGGCTGGGGTTGCCCGCCGAGCTGCTCTTGAAGACGGGCAATGGGCTGGGGCCGGTGCTTGTGGCGGCCAGCCAGGGGGGAGCGCGCCGCCTGTTGCTCTGTGGCCATCAGGGCAAGGTGATCAAGCTGGCGGGGGGCATTTTTCACACCCACCACCACCTGGCCGATGGCCGCGCCGAGGTGCTCACCGCCCTGGCGGCCCTGGAGGGCCTAACGGGGCCGCCCCTGGAGGCCCTCCACGGGGCTCCCACCGTGGAGGAGGCCCTCCACCGGCTCCAGGCCCTCGACCCGGCCCTGGCCGCCCGCTTGCGCCTGCGCCTCGCCGTCACCATCGAGCGGCGCACGGCCCTCTATCTGGAGCGCCACGCCGCCGCGGGAGCCTCCGTGGGGGCCGCCCTCTTCGATCGTGGCCGGCGGCTCTGCGCCGCGGGTCCGGTGGGGGAGGCGTTGCTGGGGGCGTTCAGCGGGCCCCGGCGGGGGGGCGCCTAGGGTTGACGGGGTGTTCCGTTCAGGCCCGGGAGCCTGGCCTGGCGCCCATCCCCCTCCATGTTGTCTTCCCCCTCCTCCGCCACTGCCTCCCCGAGTTCGGGTCCCCTGGCGGAGGCCCTCAACGGCAGCCGCAGGCCGGGCATCGTGATCCTGGATTTCGGCTCCCAATATTCCGAGCTGATCGCCCGGCGCGTGCGGGAGACCGAGGTGTATTCCCTGGTGCTGCCGTGCACCACCACCGCTGAGGAGCTGCGCCTGCTCGGGCCCCGTGGCGTCATCCTCGGGGGAGGGCCAAGTTCGGTCTATGAGGAGGGAGCGCCCACGTGTGATCCCGCCATCTGGGATCTGGGCGTGCCCTTGCTGGGGGTCTGCTACGGCATGCAGCTGATGGTGCAGCAACTCGGCGGCCGGGTGGTGGCGGCCGGCCGGGCGGAATATGGCAAAGCCCCGTTCCATGTCGACGATCCCACCGACCTGCTCACGAATGTGGACAGTGGCTCCACGATGTGGATGAGCCATGGCGATTCGGTGGAACGCCTGCCCGACGGCTTCGTGCGGCTGGGCCACACGGAGAACACGCCCGATGCGGCGGTGGCCCATCACGGTCGTCGGCTCTACGGGGTGCAATTCCATCCGGAGGTGGTGCACTCCACCGACGGCATGGCGTTGATCCGCAATTTCGTATACCACATCTGCGGCTGCGCACCCGATTGGACCACCGCCGCCTTCATCGACGAGGCGATTGCCGATGTGCGTGCCCGTGTGGGCGACAAGCGGGTGCTGCTGGCCCTTTCCGGGGGCGTGGATTCCTCCACCCTGGCTTTCCTGCTGCACAGGGCGATCGGTGATCAGCTCACGTGCATGTTCATCGATCAGGGTTTCATGCGCAAGGGGGAACCGGAGTTCCTGGTTGATTTCTTTGACCGTCGTTTCCACATCCAGGTGGAATACATCGAGGCTCGCGAGCGCTTCATTTCGCGTCTCGCTGGCATCACGGATCCAGAGGAGAAGCGCAAGATCATCGGGGCGGAATTCATCCGGGTTTTTGAGGAGGAAAGCAAGCGCTTGGGTCCCTTCGACTATCTCGCCCAGGGCACGCTCTATCCGGATGTGATCGAATCCGCCGGCACCAACATCGACCCGAAGACCGGCGAGCGGGTGGCGGTGAAGATCAAGAGCCATCACAACGTGGGTGGCCTGCCCAAGGATCTGCAGTTCAAGCTGGTGGAGCCCCTCCGCCGCCTCTTCAAAGACGAGGTGAGACGGGTGGGTCGCAGCCTGGGTCTGCCCGAGGAGATCGTGGGTCGCCATCCCTTCCCTGGCCCGGGCCTGGCCATCCGCATCCTCGGGGAGGTGACGGCGGAGAAGCTCAACATCCTCCGCGACGCCGACCTCGTTGTGCGGGAGGAGGTGCGCGACGCCGGCCTCTACGACACCATCTGGCAGGCCTTTGCCGTGCTCCTGCCCGTGCGCAGCGTCGGTGTGATGGGCGACAAGCGCACCTACGCCTTCCCCGTCGTGCTCCGCTTCGTGTCCTCGGAGGACGGCATGACCGCCGACTGGTCCCGCTTGCCCTACGACCTGCTGGAGCGGATGTCCAACCGGATCGTCAACGAGGTCAAGGGGGTGAACCGGGTGGTGCTGGACATCACCAGCAAGCCCCCGGGCACGATCGAATGGGAGTGAGGGGTCGGCCAGGGCTGGTCAGCTCCCCCGACGCTCGATACCATCGGCTCCGTCGATCAGGCCCGCGGCATCGTGACTCCCCTTGTTGCTGGCGCACAGGATCCCCAGCTGCAGCGTCGCCTCCAGCGCGACACGATTCAGTTCGGCTCCAAGACCGTTTATCTCAACCCCTTCCTCTATTGGCGCCGTTTTGACGCCAACACCGATCGCTGGCTGCGAGAACCCGGTCAGCTGCCGGAAGAGCAGATCCTCTCCAACCGCCAGCGCTTCTACCCGGAACTCGATTGGGACAGCCTGGAGCTGGAAGAGCGTCAGGTGCGCGAGGGCGCCGTGGAGATGTTCCTCAAGAGCCTGGATCTGATCACCACCTTCAATCCCGAGCTCACCTCGGGCCAACTTCTGGAGGTGGAGCGCAAGATGGCCATCACCAAGAAACAGGCCTTCGAGCGCTGGGTGGAGCGTGCCCTGCGGCGCCGTGTGCAGCGGGTGTCCCGCGATCGCCGGCGCTTTGACCGGGAACGCTGGTTGCGGGGATGGCTCGAATGGCTGGCCTTGCCCTCCACCCGGGGCGCCTTGCTTCCCCTGACGGGGCTGCTGGTGCTCGCCGTGGCGGCCGGCTGGTGGCTGGGCAGCCATCGCTTCTGCTCGGCGACCCAAAGCCAACCGGCGGCGGAGCTGCCCGCCCCCTGAGGCCTTCCCCGCCCGGCGGCGATCACGTCAGACTGGACGCATCCCTTACTCTTCCCCGCTGATGGCCGCCGACCCCCTCGACGCCCTGCGCCTCACCCTGATGCAGGACGTGTTGCCGGTGGGCCTGGCCGTTGTCGAGCGGGCGCGCAAGGGGGGGGCGAAGGAGGTTTTGGCCGCCTTCGATGGCCGCAGCGCTGATCCCCTGGGAAGCCTGCGGGAGGAGGGGGAGCCCGCCGCCCGCACCGTTCGCGAGAATCTCGATCGCCTCCAGCCCGGATTGGGCAATCCCGTGGTGAAGGTGGACGTGCGGGATGTGCCACCGGAGCCTTCGGAAGCGCCCCGGATGGACGGCGAGATGACCGAGGAGGATCCCCGGGAGCTCCAGATCGCCCTCCGCCGCATCGCCGATCGGCTGGATCAACTCGAACGCCACCTCGAGGCGCGCTGACCTCCCCCATGCCCCCGCTCGTCTCCTCGGGCACCGCCCGCCGCACAGGACTCGCCCGGCAGTCCGTCTGGCTGATGGCCGTGGTCCTGGTGTTCGGGGGCGCCATCCTCACCCGCCTCGCTTGGCTCCAACTGCTCCATGGAGCGGAATTCCGGGTGATGGCCGATGAAAACAGGATTCGCTTGATTCCGCGCCATCCCATCCGCGGGCGCCTGCTGGATCGCCATGGCCGTGTGCTGGCCACCAATCGCCTCACTTACACCCTCACCCTGCAGCCCCGCCTCGTGAAGGAGGGCCAATGGCCCGGGTTGCGGGATCGCCTGGCCCGCCTGCTCGCCATCCCCGCCCACGTCCTGCAGAGCCGCTACGCCGCCGGCCTGCGGGCCGATGATTTCCAGATCGAGCTCGCCGGCCCCCTGACCACGGCCCAGGTGCTGCGCTTCCGGGAGCAGGCCGGTGCGCTCTACGGCGCCGAGGTGGCCGTCAACGTGCTGCGCCACTACCCCCATGGTTCCCTGGCGGCCCATGTGTTGGGAACCACCAGCAGCATCACGGAAGAGGAATACGAGCGGCTGCAGCCCCAGGGCTATCGGATCAATGACCGCATCGGTCGCAGCGGCATGGAGCGCGCCTATGAAACCACGCTTCGGGGGGAATGGGGGGGGCAGCAACTGGAGGTGAACGCGGCCGGTCATGTGCAGCGGGTGCTGGGCGACAAGCCGGCCCGCCCGGGCAAGGACCTCCGGCTCACCCTGGATCTCGATCTGCAAAAGGCTGCGGAACGGGCTCTCGACACGGTGAGCAAGGGGGCGATCGTCGCCATGGATCCCCGCACCGGCGCCATTCGCGCCCTGGCGAGTCGGCCCACCTTTGATCCCAACATCTTCGCCGATGGTCCCAGCCAGCGCCAGTGGAGCGATCTCAACCGTCCGGATGCGCCCATGCTCAACCGGGCATATCAGGGCTTCCCCCCCGCCAGCACCTTCAAAATCATCACCACGATCGCCGCCCTCGAATCCGGCACGTTCAAGGAAACATCCACCCTGCCCACCATGGGCAGTTTCTGCTACGCGGGCCAGTGCTACGCCGACCATGGCTCCTTCGGCAGCATCGGCTTCCCCACCGCCCTGGCGGTGAGCAGCAACAGTTTCTATTACCAGGTGGGGCTGGCGGTCGGTCCGGAGCCGCTCTTCCAGGCGGCCCGGCGCATGGGCTACGGCAGCCTCACCGGCATCGAGATCCGCGATGAGGAGACGCCAGGCCTGTTGGGAGATCCGGCCTGGAAGGAGAAGGTGCTCCGCGAACCTTGGACCCCGGTGGACACGATCACCTCCGCCATCGGCCAGGGGGCCGTGACCGTCACGCCGCTGCAGATGGCGCGGCTCTATGCGGCGGTGGCCAATGGGGGCTGGCTGGTCACGCCCCATCTGGTGGAGCAGCCCCCGACCCGCCGCTGGCTCGGCCTGCGCCCCGAAACGCTGCGCACCCTTCACGAGGGGCTGCGGCAGGTGGTGACTGTCGGCACGGGCCGTGTCCTCGATGATCCCACCCTCCCCCCCGTTGCGGGAAAGACCGGCACCGGTGAGGATCCGCCCCGCCCCGATCACGCCTGGTTCGGGGGATATGCCCCTTCCGACTCCCCGGAGCTGGTGATCGTCGCCTTCGGGGAGAACAGCGGCGGCTATGGCGGCACGGTCGCGGCGCCGATGGTGAAGGCCCTGATGAGCACCTGGTTTCGCGACCAGGTGCGGCCTCTCCCCCCCGGCGGGTCGGTCCCCGCCAAGCCCTGACCCCCTCGGCCCGTCAGGCCACCGGGGCCACGGCGCGGGGAGCCACCACGGATGTGTAGTAGCGGCGCAACTGCGCGGTGGCGCCGGCCCAGTTCCAGCGCTCGGCCTCTTCCCGCGCGGAGGCTCTCAGGGTGCGCCGTGTCTCCGGATTGCCCAGCAGGGTCTGCACCGCCGCGATCAAGGAGGGGGGGTCATCGGGGTCGTAGAGGCAGCCGTTCTCCCCGTGGCTCACGATGTCTGGAATGCCGCCCCGATTGGCCCCCACCACCGGGCAGCCGGCGGCCATGGCTTCCAGGAGCACCAGGCCCAGGGTTTCGGTGGAGGAGGGAAAGAGGAAGGCATCACCGCTGGCGTAGGCGGAGGCCAGGTCTTCGCCGGCCAAGTAGCCCACGAAGGTGGTGGCGGTGCCCTCGAAGAGCCGCTCCAGCTGGCTGCGGTAGGGCCCATCGCCCACCAGGGCCAGGCGGGTCCGGGGGAGGGCGGTGAGCACGGGCCGGATGCGCTCGATCTGTTTCTCCGCCGAGAGACGGCCGATGTAGAGCAACAGGTTGCCGGTGTCCTCGTGCGTCCCGTGCAGCCGTGCGCGCATGGTGTCGGAGCGCAGGGAGGGCCGGAAGAGGTCGGTGTCCACCCCCCGTTGCCAGAGGGCGGTGTGTTGGATGCCCTTGGCGGCCAGCTCGCTCACCATGGCGGTGGAGGTGCAGAGGTTGAGCTGGGCCTGGTTGTGGGCGGTCTTGAGCAACTCCCAGAGCAACGGCTCCAACATGCCCATGCCGTAGTGCTCCAGATACTTGGGCAGGTGGGTGTGGTAGCTGGCCACCAGGGGCAGTCCGCGGGTGCGGGCCAGCCAGATGCCCCCCAGTCCCAACACGGCGGGATTGACCACATGCACCAGATCCGGCTGGAACCGCTCCAGCGCCTCCGACACGGCGGGCCGAGGGAGGGCGAGCTTCAGCTCTGGATAGAGCGGCAGGGGAAGGGCCGGCACGCCCACCACCTGAGCTCCCAGGAAGGTTTCCGGAGCTCCCTCGGGGCAGAAGATGAGCACCTCATCTCCCGCCGCCACCAGGTGTTCCACCGTTTTGGTGAGACGGGTGACGATGCCGTCCACCTTGGGCAGAAAGGTTTCGGTGAAAAAAGCGATCCGCACGGGGCGACCCGATCAGCCTGGCGAGGCGATGGCGGCGGCTTGGCGTCGGGTCCAAGCCGAGAGGCAGGGAATGCGCGAGCGATCGCAGCGATCGGCCCAGCGGCGCGCCACGTCCACCACTTCCGTGAGCAGGCCGTCATCCAGGGTGGTGGGTTTGAGGCCCAGCTCGATGAAGCAGCGGTTGTCGACGATCAGATCGTTTTCGATGGCTTCGTTGCGGGGATTGGAGAGTTAGTTGATCTCGGCGCCGGTGAGGGCGGCCACCTTTTCGGCCAGGTCGGCCACGCGATGGCTTTCGGTCATCTGGTTGAAGATCTTGACCCGATCGCCATGGCTGGGGGGATTCTCCAGGGCCAGTTGCACGCAGCGCACGGAGTCGCGGATGTGAATGAAGGCGCGAGTCTGGCCGCCGGTGCCATGCACCGTGAGGGGATAACCGATCGCCGCCTGCATCAGGAAGCGGTTCAAAACCGTGCCGTAGTCGCCGTCGTAATCAAAGCGGTTGGTCAGGCGGGGATCTTTTTCGGTGAGGCTGGTATTGGTGCCCCAGACAATGCCCTGGTGCAGATCGGTGATGCGAATATTGTCGTTTTTATTGTAATAGAAAAAGAGCAGTTGATCCAGGGTCTTGGTCATGTGATAAACACTGCCTGGATTGGCTGGATGGAGAATCTTTTCCGTGAAGCGCGTGCCGTCAGGCTGGGGGACCTCAACCGTCAGATAGCCTTCGGGAATGGTGGCGCCCCGGTGGGATCCGTATCCATACACACCCATTGTTCCGAGGTGCACGATGTGAATGTCCTGCCCGCTCTCTACAATCGCCGCCAGCAGATTGTGGGTGCCGTTGACGTTATTGTCCACGGTGTAGCGCTTCGTGCTGCTGGATTTCATCGAGTAGGGAGCGGCCCTCTGCTCGGCGAAGTGCACCACCGCCTCCGGCCTCTCCTGGCGCAGGAGCGCCAGGAACGGTTCGTAATCCTTGGCGATGTCCAGTTGCTCAAACCGGATCGGCCGACCGCCCACCTGCTCCCAGGCCGTGAGCCGGTCGCGGATGGTGGCGATCGGAGTCAGCGACTCCACGCCCAGATCGACGTCGATCTTGCGGCGACTGAGATTGTCCACGATGACCACATCGTGGCCCACGTCGGCCAGATTCGTGGCACAGGGCCAGCCGCAGAAACCGTCGCCGCCCAGAACAAGGACCTTCACGCCGAGACTCCTGAATGCGCGGTGCCTGACGATGAAAGCTACTACAGGCCTCAGGCCAGGCAACCATCCCTCAGCTGATGCGGCTCGCCACGGCCAGGAGCGCCAGCACCAGCACCAGGCCCCCGATCAGAAGGGGGCGGTTGGCGCGAGACCCCTCCCCCGCCTCCATCACGACCATCCTCGGCTCCTTGGCAAAGGCATTCAGCTTGCCGCCGTCTTCCCGGGTGACTTGCATGGTGGATCCGTCAAGTGGGCCAACCCTATGGGGGGTGGCCCGATCCGCAAGGGACCCGGCATCGAACGTCACAGAGGGATCGCGGGACCCGGCCCCTCAGGTGCCCACCCGCCCCCGGGAGGGGGAGCTCGCCGCCGCTTCGGACCGTATCGGCAAGCGGCCTGCCTGGTGCGCCAGGCGTCCCGCCCGGGTGGCCAGCGCCATGGCGCTGGCCATGGCCGCCGGATCGCCCGCCAGGGCGATGGCGCTGTTGATCAACAGGGCGTCCGCACCCATTTCCATCGCCTGGGCAGCCTCGCTCGGCACGCCGATGCCGGCGTCCACCACCACGGGCACCGACGCGTTCTCGATGATCAGGGCGATGTTGGCGGCGTTGCGAATGCCCTGGGCCGAGCCGATCGGGGAGCCCAGGGGCATCACCGTGGCGCATCCCGCCTCCTCCAGCCGTTTGGCCAACAGGGGATCGGCATTGATGTAGGGCAGCACGGTGAAGCCCTCGCGCACGAGCTGCTCGGCCGCCGCGAGGGTGCCGAAGGGATCGGGCAGCAGGTGGCGGGGATCCGGGATCACCTCCAGCTTCACGAAGGTGTTGTCCTCCTGGCCCGCCAGCTTGGCCAGCTCCCGCCCCAGGCGGGCCACCCGGATCGCCTCCTCCGCGGTGGCGCAGCCCGCCGTGTTGGGAAGCATCCAGATCCGTTGCCAGTCGATGGCCTCCATCAATCCGACGTGGCCTTGGGCCTGGCTCTGCACCCGGCGCACGGCCACGGTGACGATCGCGCAACCACTGGCCTCCAGGCTGGCCCGCATCACCTCCAGGGAGGGGGATTTGCCCGTGCCGGTCATGAGACGGCTGGCGAACCGTCGGCCGCCGATCACCAGGTCATCCCCGGGGATGTCCGCGGAAGGGCCAGGCCGGGGCTCGGCCGGCGCGGATGGGGATGGCAAGGGGCACATGGGGGGAAGTCTTTCCCGTCAGAGCCCTCTAGTGTGCGCTGGCAGCCGCTCCGACCGTGATGCCTCTGCCGATGGCCCTGGCTCCCTTCCTCCTGGCGGCCAGTCCCACTCCAGCCCAGGTGCCCAACCCCATTGGCGAGATGGTTGACCCCTTCACGCCACCGGCCGCGGCCTCCTCCCTCGAAACGCCCATCAACGAGGCGCCCATCCTGGGCGTGGAGTCTTATGACCCGGTGGGCCGGGCCCAGCTCATCGCCGAGCGCATCCCCCGCATCTGGCGGGGCACCTACCGCCCCTTTGGCGGGGGGGCCTCCCTTCCCGCCGTCCTCCAGCTGCGGCAGGTGACCCCCCTGGGGCAAATGGTGGACCTGCGCGGCGAATTGAGCCTGGCGGGGCGGACGAGCCCGGTGCAGGGCAACATCAACGCCAAATCCAACCAGCTTGATCTCCTCGTGCTGGGCAACGATCCGGGGGCCGCACTGGAGCCCGGGGGTGAGTTTCAGGGGCAGCAGGGACTCTCCCTGAGTGGTTGGCTGCCGGTTCGCTTGACCACCCCGGGGGGGCGGCTGCAACTCGCCCCCGGCCCAGCGCCGGCGGCGTCCTCCGGTGGCGTGGTGCGTGGCCTCTGGTGAGGCAGGCGCCCCTCAGGCCGCCGGCTTGCCGCTGGGCACTCCGGCCCGACGATCCAATGACTTGAGCCGCCGAAGGGCTGTTTTGTTGGCTGGCTCGAGGCTGAGCACCTGTTTGTAGCTCTGGCGGGCCTCTTCGTCCTTGCCCTGCTTTTCCAGAGCGAAGGCCAGGTTGTTGAGGGCCACCGGGTAATTCGACCGGGCCTTGAGGGCCGCGCGGTAATGGCGGATGGCGGCCGGATACTTGCCTTGAGCGGCCAGGGCGAACCCCATGGCGTTTTCCATCAAGGCGGCGGCTTCCTCCGGGCAGCCCTCCGACTCGGATTGCCGCAGCGCGGCCTTGAGGGTGTCCGTGGCCTGGCCGTAGAGCCGCTTGCGCAATTGCACGGACGCCAGTTCGTAGAGGCTGGCGGCATCCCGGGAACGGCCGTCGGCATTGGTGGTGCCCCCCAGGCGGGAGAGGATCACCTCGTCGCGGCGCACGTTGAGAATCTGCCTGGCCACCACCACGGCGGCGATGGCCAGAAGCCCGATCAGGCCAAGCAGGTAGGCATCGGGCAGAAAGTCGACCATGGGGGAGAGACGGGCGCCCTCAGGAGAGGGCCGTGGTCACGACGGTGCCGAAGGCGGCGGGATCAGCAATGGCCAACTGGGCCAGCATCTTGCGGTTCAAACGGATGTCGGCCTTCTTCATGCCGCCGATCAGCCGGCTGTAGGTGGTCTGGTTCTGGCGGGCCGCCGCGTTGATGCGGGCGATCCAAAGGCGACGGAAGTCGCGCTTGCGGCGACGCCGGTCGCGATAGGCGTTGCAGAGGGCCTTCATCACCCGCTGATTCGCCGTCCGGAAGAGGCTGCCGCTGCCGGCTCGGAAGCCCCGGGCCAGGCGAAGAATCTTGTTGCGGCGTTTGCGGGCGACGTTGCCTCTCTTGACGCGGGTCATGGGTCTGGGGGTGGTGAAGGGGGTCGGGGAAGGGGAGCGGGGTGGCCTGGAACGGCTCAGGCGTAGGGGAGCATCAGGGCGACGTTGTCGCTGTCCCGTTCATCCACCACGGCCATGGTGCCCAGATGGCGCTTGCGCTTGGGGCTCTTGTGATCGAGGAGGTGGTTGTGGAAGGCACGCCGACGCACGAACTTGCCGCTGCCGGTGGCCCGAAACCGCTTGGCGGCCGCTTTACGGGTTTTCAGTTTCGGCATCTCAGCCCAACGCACACAAACGAGCAGAGTACGACGTGACTTCACCCCATTCCAAGCCCCCGCCCATGCTTCCCCGCGTTTGCCGCCGCCATGGCGCCTCCGCCCCTGGGGTTTCCAGGCAGTTGGCGCAGTCCTGTCTTCTGGGTGCCCTGCTTCTCCTCAACGGAGGCTGTCGGGCCGCGGACCAGGCCTCCCTGCAGTGGCCCGTCGCCCCGCCGCCCCCCCTGCGAGCGGAACAGCCGATGATCTGGGTGGCGCTCGCGGCCAGGCTGGGACCCGCGGGGGGGGCTCCCCCGGTCCTCCGGTCCGCCAGCGGATCCCTCACCCTGGAGGATGGGACCGGTCAGCGCTTGACGGCGCCCATGGTCGCCCTGCGCTGGCGGTGGGAGCCCTTGCCCCGGCCCTTCCACGTGCGGCGGCGCGTGCTGGGCCCCTTCGCCAGCCACGAAAGCGCCGAAGCGGCGGCTCGCCCCTGGGTGGCCCTCGGCCTGCGGCCCGTGATCGCCCGACCCGCCGACTGGGAGGTGTGGGCTCCGGCCGATGCCCCCGACCCGCCCGGTCGCACCGCCCGGCTGGTGGACCACCAGGACAAGCGACGGCTGGTGCTGGAATCGACGGGCCCCCGGGGGACGTTGGTCTGGCGGGGGCCCATCCGCCTGCGGGCCCCCGGAGGGCTGCGTTGGGGGAACGGGGTCTACAGCGGCCCTTTCCGCCTGCTTCCCGATGCCCATGGCGGCTGGAGCCTGGTGGAGGAAGCGCCGCTGGAGCGTTATTTGGAGGGCGTCGTGCCCCATGAGATCGGTGCCGGCTCTCCACCCGCCGCCCTGGCGGCCCAGGCTGTTCTGGCCCGCACCTGGGCGGTGCGCAACCGCGATCGCTTCCGGGCGGATGGCTATCACCTCTGCGCCGACACCCAATGCCAGGTCTACAGCGACCCCGTCCGGGCAAGTCCCTCCGTGCGTGAGGCCATCGCCTCCAGCCGCGACCAGGTGCTGGCCGCCGCCGAACAGCCGATCCACGCCGTCTATCACGCCAGCAATGGCGGCGTGGCGGCCGGCCTGGAGGAGGCCTGGGCCGTGGATCCCGTGCCCTACCTGCGACCCTTCGCCGACGGGGACCCCGCCTTCGTGGCCCGCACCCCGCTCCCCGTGGCCGCCGCGGGCCTGCCGGTGCTGTTGGGCCAGGGCCAGGGGGCGTACGGGGCCGACCATCCCCTCTTCCGTTGGCAGCGCACCCTCACAGCCGCGGGCGTGGATGCCGCGCTGGCCGCCAGGGGGTTGGCGGTGGGGCGTCCCCGCGGGCTGAAGGTGCTCCAGCGGGGCGCCAGCGGGCGCGCCCTGGCCCTGGAGGTCGTGGGTGAAGGGGACAAAACCGTTGTGCTGCGTCTGGATGCCATTCGCCGCACCCTGCGGGACCTGCCGAGCACCCTCTTCACCCTGTCCCCCTCCGGAACGGGGGTCTGGCTGGTGCGCGGGGGCGGGTTCGGCCATGGCGCCGGCCTGTCGCAGGCCGGGGCGATCGATCTCGCGCGGCGCGGCTGGAAGGTGGAACAGATCCTCCGGCACTACTACCCCGGGGCCGACCTCAAACCCCTGGGGGCCCTTGGGGCGTCACTCCAGGAGCCGAACTGAGGGCTGGCCGTCCCGCAAAAACCGCCCCGTCCGCGTGAACCGGGTGCCATCCCCTTAAGC
>JBKDTB010000032.1:0-3537 GCA_046340515.1 Cyanobacteriota bacterium
GAAAATGCATAGCGGTGAAATGGTGTTTTGGAGGTTTTTTTTAAATTTCATGTTTTTTGTTCCTGAGTTTTTACTTTTGTATTTGGTCTTTCATTCTGAAACTTTTCCCCTCGATTTGAACGGTTTCAGCGTGATGTAGGAGTCTGTCTAGGGCAGCGGACGTCATGGTGGCATCGTTGTTGAAGATTTCGTGCCATTTTTTGTAGGGTCTGTTTGAGTTGATAATGATGGAGCCTCTTTCGTATCTTTGGCTGATGATCTGAAAGAGTAGGTCTGAGCCGATTTTATCGACGGGCAGATATCCGAGCTCGTCGAGTATCAGGAGCGATGGTTTTAGGTATCGTGCTAGCTCGTGCTTGAGTCTTCCGTGAGTGTTTGCAGCGATGAGTGAATTTACAGTATCGATAGCAGTGGTGAAGAGTACGGAGTGTCCTTTAAGACATGCCTGGTATCCGAGAGCGATGCTCAGATGTGTTTTTCCTAATCCGACGCCGCCGAGGAAGATTATATTTTCTGATTTATCGAGGAAGGATAATCGGAAGAGGTTTTTAATCTGTAGTTCATTACATTTTGTTGGCCACGACCACTGGAATGTATCGAGTGATTTAATAACGGGAAATCGAGCTAGCTTGATGCATCGAGCGATCTTTGCATCGTGTTTTAGGTTTGCTTCTCCTTCTATGAGTTGAGCCAGATAATCGAGGTGAGTTGTTCCTGTTTTTGCTGCCTCGATTGCGAATGTTTCGCAGTGCTTCTTGATGAACGTGAGCTTTAGGTGTTCGAGTTTCTCCAATAAGTAATCGTTAGGGATTTGTGTCATATTTTACTCCTTGTTGTGCATCGTAGATAGATAGGTCTGGTTCTGCTATATCGAGTTCGAGCATGTCTTGAGCACGAGTCAGGTGAAGTGCTCCGGGCTCATTTCTGATGCGGGTGCGCATTTCGAGAATATTTGTGATGTACTCGGAGCTAAATGCGTTTGATTCAAATGCATCTGTGATTGCTTGAGCCACGGCTTGATTTCCGTAGATTTCTGATAGAGCCACGATTTTTTGCACGTGATGTTTTGCATTGAGGCGCTTTGCTGTTAGCTGCTTGTAGTAATCTGGTGCTTGAGGAGAGATGGCGAGAAATCGTGAGAATATGATCTGATCGCGAGCGTTTTTTCTTTGAGCGATCAGCTCTTTTGGGTGGTCTGGATTTTCAAAATCCTTGTGTCTGTCGTAGCTTCTTGGATGTCGTGCGATAAGGTCGCTATCGTTGTAGATACAGAGCCTGTCTGGATAGGTTTTTAGGGTAAGTCTTGCACCGGCGTAATCAGATGGCACCGAATAATTATTAGTATCGAGTCTAATCCGGAACTGACTTGAAGCTCTGACAGAGGAAATTGTTCCAACATCGTAGGGATGAGGCGGTATTGGTTGTAGAGCCTGTTTTTCCTCAGGGAACAGGTCTATGGGACGTTTTTTTGTTACTCCATGGATGCGGACGTTTGCTATTTGGTCGAGCCATAATCGGGCAGCTGGCTCAAGTGAGTCGAAGTTTGGTATCTCAAGACCGTTTAGGAGATTTTTCTTTACGTATCCGACTGCGTTTTCGACTCGCCCCTTTTCGTTTCCTTTTCGAGGAGCGCACGGTTTAATTGTAAATCCGTAGTGATTTGCAAAGTCGGCATATCTTGGATTTAAAACGGGTTGTTCGCCGAAGACTCGCTTTAGTACTCCCGATTTTAAATTGTCGATCATTACATTTTGTGGAACCCCTCCAAAAAATGAAAAGGCATTCTGATGGCAAGACAAAAAGTGCTCCATCGTCTCGAGTAGGCTAAATTCAAGATAAATCATACGGCTTTGGCACAGCACCATGAGGAAAAATGAGAGTCGCCGCGTTGTTGTTCCGACCCGCACAGTGCCAAATTTACCCCAATCAACCTGAGCACATTCGCCAGGAGCAAACGAAAGGGTAAGATAAGCTTCACGACGAGGAGGACGAACCTTGGCTATATATTCCGTAACTATGGTGTAGCCGCCTGAATATCCATGCTCCTTGATGCGCTGGAAAATCTGCTTTGTGGTGTAGGGATGTTTTTCAAGAAGCTGCTGAATGTAGTCCTTGTGCGGGTCAAGTTTGCTTACTCGAGCCGATAGTGCACGCTGTACAAATCTTGGCTTATTAATCCACTTTGCAACGGTGCGCCAATCAAGCTCAAGCCGACTGGCGATCTGTTGAATGTTTAACCCATCGCGCTCTGCGTAAAGTTTTATCTTTGAAAATGTCTCGTAATCGATCATGAACGACGTCCTCCTATGGTTTGAAGAACGTCTGCTATCGATTTAAATCCTCCACCTGTTGCATTTGGACGACGCGACGTTGTCGAGCCTAGGGAAAGGATCTGATAAAGAGGTGCTCGATACGCAATAAGATCAGCTCTAATTAGCTCAGCACGAAGCCGTCCGATATCGCCCAATACATATTGCCCAATAGTGCGATCGGAGAAGTAAGAAAGCCCCTGTAAATCCCCTACTGCTACCAGGAATAGATACAATCCAAGCGCCCCAGCACTCACACGCTGAGTATGCCCACCCCGTACAAGCTCCTGATCGACCCAACTAAACTGTTTGGGAATCCGTCTTTCTCGCTCCGGAACGATTAAATGTTTTCGAATCATTAAGACTAACCTCCGCCATGCTCAAAATGTCACGCCCAATACGTAACAGATTAGCGAAGGTCGAAGCCATGTCGTCTTGTAACGTAAATCCAGAGATCTGGGCTATTAGTCCAATTAATACAATAGATTGATTCGAAAGAGCGTCTTGTAACGGAGTTTTTAGATCAGCAGCTTTTTCAACTACTTGGCTCATATGTGCGTCTTGTAACGGAGCACGCTTTTTGACCCCCTCACGCTTCCAGTATCCAGGATGATGCGACCTCCACTCCCGAACTCGCTCCACATGCTCGGGACCGATAAAGTAATTCTTGTTTTCAGCCTTATCCAACCACCGCCGCTGCCGAGCTGCCTTCATCGCTCGTCGGCACTCCGCACTAGAACAGCTCACCTGACGTTTCCGATTACGACAATCAGGCTCAAATAAAACTCCGCAATTACAACAACTTCGACTTAACACCTGTCCCATCAGCCAACATCTCCTCTAGAGGCTGAGAACAAGAAAACAACCAAAACAAAACAACCTCAGCCACAATCCCGGTTATGAAAAAGCACGATGCAAACAAGGAGGAACAAAAGGAACAAGAAATTCTTACAGAAAAACCATAACAAAAATCACCTAATCCTATGCATTTTCAAACCGATGAGTTTTCGGCAGTTTCAGGGCGATGCTGACAGCATCCTTTCCGTTGACGGAATCAACGAAGTGGTTTGCAATCATCATAATAGTATACGCAGTGTAAACCGCTGCAAGTGGAGGCGCAACTATGAACGGAGAGCGGATCAAACTCGCCCGAAAGAAGGCGGGGCTGTCGTTGCGCGGACTAGCCGACAAGATGGGTGGTCTGGTCAGCGCGCAGGCGATTGGAAAA
>JBKDTB010000033.1:0-3682 GCA_046340515.1 Cyanobacteriota bacterium
GAGGAGGAAGGCGAGAGCGTGGCCTGCCTGGTGATCCTCGACACCACCGCTCCCGATGCCGATCAGGACCGCTCTGAGCGCTCAGGGCGGGAGCTGTTGGCTGAACTGGCGGCGGTTTTCGAGGAATTGGCCGGAGTGGCGTTGGGCCTCAGCCGGGAGGAGATCCTCGCTGAGGCGGAGGAGACAGTGGCGCTGACGCGGGTGATGGCGGCCTTCCAGGCGAACGGCGTGCTCTTCTCCAAAGGCGCCCCCGTGACGGAACTGCAGGCGTTGCTGGAGGTGTACCGAGCCGCGCTGGAGGCCCATGACGGCTACCGAATCGAGGGTCAAATCCGCGCTCCGATCCACCTCATCAAGGCCCGGGAGCGAGGCGGTGCGGACGGGATTGAGGACATCCGTCCGGCCTGGGGCTGGCAGGCCTGCTCGCAGGAGGGCGTGATCATGGCGGAGGTGCCAGGCACCCACATCACGATGATGGCGCCGCCACAGGTGTCCTTCTTGGCCGAGCGGCTGGGAGTGATCCTGGCGGCGGCGTCAGCTCAGGGCCTCCAGGGTGGCTCTGGCACCCACCACGGCCTGGACGCGGATGAGACTGTGAGGGAGCAGGGCGCCCTCGAGTTCCAGAGTGGCAACAGCAAACAACAGGCCTGATGAGAGCCGGCGGAGGAGTTTGGCGGCCAGGAAGTCAATGGCTCGGTCCTCCCGCATCCAGGGACCCTGCGCCGATGCCAAACAACAGGCAAGGGCCCCGGCACGGCGACCAGATCCGCACCTTCAAACAGGACAAAACGACCTGGCAAAGGTCACTTCCGCTCCACCCCTCGGCGATAGCGTGGACGTCTCTGAAACAGCAACAGCCTGGTGAGACCAGACCAGGGGAGGCAAGCCATGCAAGGTTGGCTGCCTTGCCCCCGGTCAATGCCACCTCAGCGCACCTTGTCGCGCCAGGCCAGGCCGCCAAAGGGAACGAAAACTGTGCCAAAAGCCAGTGGCTCAGGGCGCAAGAACGGCTTCAGCCACCTCAACGGGCTTCTCCTCCGCTGGCTTGTCGCTTTTTTCCTTGATGAACTGCTTGAACAGGTTTTTACCAGTGGTGGAAGAGGCGTAAGAATTGGCAATCACAAGACCATAGCCAACGGGACCAATGGCGAGGCGCAAGAGCGTTCCGACAACCAAGTGAGCCGCTCCAGGAAGGATTTTGCCATCGATGAGCAAGCTGGCTCCCGGCGCGAAGCATTCGCCAAGGAGCTTGATGGCGTTGTCCGCGACCTTGTTTTGCGTTTCCATGTGGAAGATTCGACGGCTTGCATCATCACCCTAGTCCCAGTCTGGCAACAAGAGCAAGGCGTGAGCGGCGCCATGTCAAAAGCCAAGTGAAACATTCGGCTGGCCTGCCAATCATGGTCAAAGATTGCGAATCATTGCTTTGTCGATCTGGTCGCCACAGGCCCTGGCCATTCACGCGCCACCCCAAGGCCAGCCCGGGGCAAGTCAACTCACGGCAGCCATGTTAAGACGTGTGAACCATTGCGGAGCGTCGTGGGTGTGCCAGGAAGAGAGAACTGGTTTTGATTCTGATGGAGGGTGGTCACCAGATCTCGTGGTTGTCCGGCGAAGATCGTCACACTTTTGCTGGCTTCCTTCTGAGTTCCATTATTTTTTGGCCGACCTGGACCTCTTTGGCGTACTGCTCCTTCACGAGGGAAATCCCAAGAGACCAGATTGCGCCGCCAGCCTCGAAATGGCAGCTGAACACTCGTCCCACCGCATACAGCATCGCGAGTGACTCCACAATTTCACCGGCATCCAGCACAAGCCGAGCCCCTGGAACGATGGATTTGGTGAAATGACGGGCGATGCCGAATGCTCCGCCACTGAGCGATTCAGCAAGAAAGACCTTGGCCTCTTGCCTGATGGTCTTGCTGTCAGCGGATTGGGTGAACACATCTTGGCAAAGCTTGACGGCCAGACTCCCTGGGCCAGTTCCGCCAAGGTCAAGGAGCCAACGTTGAACCTGTTTGCTGGAAAACTCCGTATCGCAGGAACTCGCCAAGGCTCCAACCAGCTGGAGTTGCCCCCTGCTTTGCAGCATCAGGTCCAACAGCAGAGAGAGACAGCACAAGATGAGCCGCAAAAGAGCCAAACATGTATTGGTAGACAATCTCACCGGCATCTGCAGCCTTGTCGCTTGCTTCGCTCTCAATCCCCGCCTGGTGCGCGGGCTCAACGATGACAGCCACACGGCCTTTGAGATCACCAACACCCACCTGGGTGCCCGGGCCACGGTGTGTGGCGGTGGCCGGCAGGCCGGTCTGGTGGAGTCTCTGGGCGCACCCGCCACGCCACCGGTGGGCTGGGCCTTGGGTCTGGAGCGGCTGGTGTTGCTGCTGGCCCAGCGGCAGGGGGCACCTGCCACGCCACCGCCGCCCGATCTTTCTGTGGTGAACCGGGGCGAGGCGGCCGAGGCCTGGGCCCTGGCTTGCACCCGCCGCTGGCGCCTGGCGGGCCTGGCGGTGGAGCTGGATCTGAGCGGCGCCGCCTTCGGCAAGCCGTTGAAGCGGGCCGATCGCGGGGGCGCCCCCCGGGCGGTGGTGATCGGCGACAGCGAAGCGGCTGAGGGGCTGGTGGTGCTGAAGGAGCTGCGGGGAGAGGCGGGGGAGGATCGCCGCCTGGCACCGGAGGCGGTGCGGGAGGCGTTGGCCGGGCGGGGAGCCAGAGGCCCCAGGCGACATGAAGCTTGCGCGGAGTGTCCCGCGTTGGGGGCCAATGCACACCAGATGTGGTGTGTGGGTGAGTGGCTTGCCGGTGCTGTTCCGAGAGGGCACGATCACCGAGGGAACGATCACCACCATCCGCCCGTGGCGAATGGGCTGTTCATGGGCGGCGCTCAACGTCGGCGACCTGATTCGATGGCATTGGAAGGCCCAGCCCATGACGAAACCGCCGCTTCGAAGGCGCAGAATGCCAGCCAGTCTCATGGTCAGACCCAAAAGTGACCACCCGCCCTGGGGGGGCAAAAATAATGAGATTGTTTGGACGCAGGATTTCGGGTTTTTAATGAAGCGCATTGGTGTTGTGATTGCCGCCACGACCGTGGCCACCATGGGAAGCGCCCAAGCGGCCCCAACAACGTTTACGTTTGACTCCTCCGTCAAGGGCCAAACCTCCATCGTGAAGTCTTTGGATGGGATCAATCTGACCATCAACAATTTCCTGACCGGACCCAAGGCCGGCGCAGACGGTGATGGCCTGGCAGTGTATTGTGTTTCGAATGCGCTCCCATATAGTACTTGTACAGATTTTTTTGCAGGGTTTCAGCCCTATGTCTCTTTGGCTATGACATTTGATCAGCCCGTCAAGCTGCTGTCGTATAATGTTTCTTACGAAACCGGGTCCGCTGATAGTTCCACTACCTATCAGCAGGGCGCTTTGCAGTCCATTCAGGTGAATAATACGGCTACAGGCTCGAAATTGTTCAACAATCAGTTTCTTGCCGCCGCTAATGTTCCTATTGCCGTGTCCTCGGTAGATCCAAGCGGCGATGGCTTGCTCCAGATCAACGCCTTCACCGTGGAAAAAGTTGACGTGCCCGGGCCCCTGCCGCTGGCGGGCGCCGCTGCGGCCTTCAGCTGGAGCCGCAGGCTGCGGAGTCGCATCAGCCGCACCGCTCGCGTTTGAGTCC
>JBKDTB010000034.1:0-6769 GCA_046340515.1 Cyanobacteriota bacterium
GACGCATCCGCTCCACCAGGCTCACCGCCAGCAAAGAATGGCCGCCCAGGGCAAAGAAGTCGTCATGGCGACCCACCCGCTCGATCCCGAGTAGTTCGCTCCACACCTCCGCCAGGGCTTCCTCCACAGCTCCCACCGGTGACGCGTAGCCTCTGGTGGCATAGGCCTCCGCCTCAGGGGCTGGCAGCGCCTTGCGGTCTACCTTCCCGTTTGGCGTCAGCGGCAAAGCCTCCAGCACCACGAAGGCCGCTGGCACCATGTACTCCGGCAGGCTGCTCAGTAACTGGGCCTTGAGCACTACCGGCAGTGCAGCCACCTCTGCGTTACAAGCAACTCTCTCAGCGCTGCCTTCTACCTTTTCAGAGGTATCAGCGGTGAGGTAAGCCACCAGACGTTTCTCGCCGGGGGCGTCCTCACGGGCCAGCACCACCGCGTCGTGTATGCCCTCGCAAGCCCGCAGCGCTGACTCGATCTCTCCTAACTCAATGCGGAAGCCGCGGATCTTCACCTGGAAATCGGCACGGCCGATGTACTCCACATTCCCATCTGGCCACCAGCGGGCCAGATCTCCAGTGCGATACATCCTCGCCCCTGGCTCCTCCGCGTAGGGATCCTGCAAGAAGCGTTCAGCCGTCCGCTCCGGGCGGTTGAGATAGCCTCGCGCCACACCGGCACCACCGATATGGATCTCTCCTACCACACCAATCGGTAGCGGTTGGCCATCGCCATCCAGCACGTAAATGCGTGTGTTGGCCATCGGACGGCCGATCGGCGGATCACCAGGATCGTCCAACAAGCACGGATGAAGCGTTGCACACACGGTCGCCTCGGTGGGGCCATAGGCGTTGATCAGACGCCTCCCTACCGCCCAGCGGCGAGCCAGCGCCTCCGGCAGCCGTTCACCGGCGGTGATCAATGTGCCGAGTGTCAAAAGGCGCTCATCATCCGGCAGCATCGCCAGAACGCTGGGCGGCAAGGTGGCGTGGCTCAGTCCATGACGCGCGATCGTGGTGACCAAGTCCTCCCCCACCAGCTTGTCTTCTGGTGATGGCAGATGCAGCACGGCTCCTGAGCCGAGAGCGGTGAACACCTCTGAAACACAGGCATCAAAACTGACGGAGGCAAATTGCAGCACATGACTGTCCAAACCCACGCCAAATTCCCGAATTTGCGCCGGCACCAAGTTGCACACGCCGCGATGCTCCACCATCACCCCCTTGGGCTTCCCGGTGGAACCCGACGTGTAAATCACATAGGCCAGATGGTTTGGCCTCAAGCCCGAAACAGCGGGCTCCGGATTGGCGGCGCTCCGCGTTGACCAGGCCTCCCCATCGGTCTCAAGGTCGATCATGGGCACCGCACCAGCCAGACCGGCAAAGCGATCCCGCGTCGCCCCATGCACCAGCAGCGCCACAGGTGCGCTGTCCTCCACCATGAACGCCAGGCGCTCCTCGGGATAGGCTGGATCCAGAGGCACGTACGCTCCGCCGGCCTTCAAAATCGCCAGCAGGCCCACCACCATCTCCAAGCTCCGCTCCATGCCGATCGCCACACGGTCATCAGGACGAATCCCGAGAGCCATCAAGTGATGGGCCAGGCGATTCGCTCGCCCGTTCAGCTCCGCGTAGCTCAGCCACTGCTCCTCAAACACCAACGCCGTCGCCTCAGGCGTCCGTTCGGCCTGAGCCTCCACCAATTGATGGACGCACTGATCTTTCGGATACTCAGCCTCCGTCGCGTTCCAGACCCGCAGCAGCAGTTGCCGTTCCGCATGCGGCAAGATCGGCCAGGTCGCTACCGTCCCGTGCGGATCGCTCAACGCGGTTTCCAGCACAAGACGGAACCGCTCCTGCAGGGCTCGGATGTCCTCAGTGGTGAAGTAAGCCTGGTTATAGACAAAATCGATCCGAACATCTGCACCCGCGTGGAAGTCGCGCACGAACAGCTGCAGGGGGATCTGTTCCCAGGAATGCAGCAGTGGGATGGTACGACCCTCGACGCTGGCGAAGGCAGCCTGGTAATCGTGACTTTCGTAAGAGAGGCCCACATCAGCGAGTCGGGCGCGGCCGGCTTCCGCTCCGGCGGCGCGGCGGATTTCACTGGCTGGAAAACGCTGGTGGCGGTACACCGCTTTCAGGGTGACGCCAATCCGCGTCAGCAGGTCCGCAAAAGTCAGGTTCCGGCCGCAGGCGAATCGCACTGGGCTTTGGTTGGCAAACAAGCCAGCCGTTTGCTTGTATGTTCCGTTGGCGCGGTTCAGCACCGGCAGCCCGATCGTGAGCTCGTCGCATTGCCCCGTGCGGCAGAAATAGACATACAATGCCGCCAACAACACATGAAACAGAGTTGCGCCGTGGGCTTGCGCCACGTTGCCAAGGCGGTCGTAAAAAGCCCGCGAGAGCGCCATCGGCTCGCAGCCGCTCCCCACCAGATCGCCGCCATACCGGCTTCGGTAGAACGGCGTCAGCAGCCGCTCGGGAGGCTGCGGGTGATGCTGCCGCCAAAACAGCCGCTGCTGTTCAAACTTCGCGGATTCGACGTAGGACCGGTCATCGGCGACGTAGACGCTGTAGGAGGGAGACTCCAGCGCTGGAGGCTGGCCGGCCACCAGGTCGCTGTAAAGCTCCGCCAGGGAGCGGTTCAACAAGGCGATGCCCCAGCCATCGACGATCAGATGGTGGTATTGCATCAGCCAGTAGAAGTGATCCTCCGCCAGCTTGATCAGGTCGTAGCGAAACAGCGGCTGGCCCTCCAGGGTGAACGGTTCCTCGAACCGCAGTTGCATGAACGCCTGCGCCGCCGCCACAGGATCGGCCTGGCCTGAGACATCAACCACCGGCACCCGCACAGGCCAAGGATCGGCAAATCGCTGCAAGGGCAGGCCATCCTCCTCCCGCTCCGCGGTCAGCCGCAGGCGCAGGTTGTCGTGACGCCGCACCAGCAGGTTCACCGCCTCCTCGAACAGCTCCGGGTCAATCCGCCCCGGCAGATCCACGTAGCCGCCGATGTTGTAGAGCGGCACTCCCTCGTGAAGCATCTGATCAAACCAGATCTCCCGTTGCGGCGTGCTCAGCGGCTGCAGCGTGGACAGGGGACTGATGGAAGCCGTCATGCGATCACTCTGGACGGGAGAGGGGAAAGGTGGATGGGCAGATCTTTGGCAGCGGACCGACAAGCATGCCTTGGCAGCCAGAAGGCCAGGGAAGACGAGCCTGATTCTCCAGGAAGCGCGGCGATTCCGATCTGGATTTCTGCGCGACTTGTTCACAAATCTATAAATACAATCATTTTATTTTTCCATCTTGATAAGACGATGGCTGGCTGAATACATGGTTTTCACTCGATCCACATCAACCAACCACCTCAGCCAGCAGGCTGTGATTGAGAGCATCACCGCTAAAAACCATGGGCAATGTGGAGTCATCGTTCCTGGCAGAGGTGGACCCATCGGCCCAAGCCTCTGCCTCCGGGGAAAGAAGGAGCCCCGAATCCGATTCAGAGGTGCTCGATCAACTCGGTGGGTGCGTAGCGCACCTTCGCCAGCGCGGCGTATTTGTCGGAAGCGTCGCGATAGCCCGCAGCGCACACCACACAACTGCGATAGGGGCTGCTCTCGAGCCCCAGGATGCGGTCGTAATCGAGCGGCGAGAAGCCCTCGATCGGACAGGTATCCACCTCCAACAGCGCCGCGGCGGTCATGAAGGTGCCCAAGGCGATATAGACCTGATTGGAGGCCCAGCGCTCAATCTGCTGACTTCGCGGACCGTCGATCAAATCCTTTTGCATCATGTCCCGGTAGAAGCCCAACTGCTCGGTCGGCACGCCGCGCACCGAGCTGGTGACGTCGATCAGCTGGTCAAGGTCAGCCGCCATGATCTCGCGTTTCGCCAGGAACACCACCAAGTGGGAGCAATCCGTGATCTGGCTCTGATTCCAGGAGTGAGGGCGCAACTCCGCACGCAGGCCACCATCGGTGATCACCAAAAACTTCCAGGGCTGAAGCCCGTAGCTCGACGGGCTCATCACGAGGCTGTTCTCCAGCGTTGACCAGGTGCTGGGTTCGATCTGGCGGGAGGCATCAAAGGTCTTCACCGCGTAGCGCCAGTGCAGAGCTGCCTCCAGGGCGCCAGGGGGGAGGGGGGTCAGCGCGATCTGGTTCGGGGTGGCGGCCATGCAAGATTGAAGATCAGTTTTGCATTATTACGGGGAACCGCGATGAAGGCAAGTCCCGAGGGGCCTCTCGCATTGTTTACCTGCGAGGAGTTCACAGGCTCATAGGGTGCGGCTCGCAGAAAAGGGTAACGATTGACGTGTAGACCTAGTCCAGGGATGGAGAGAATCCTATCGCGCGAGCTGAGCAAAATAGGGAAGAGCATGGATGTTTCCAGCACGAATCTGTGCGGATGCGATCGACATGACAGTCGAGAAAAAGACGTTCTGTGAAGACCATGGCATTCGCCTCAGGGGTCGCGCCCGCAAGAAGGAGGCAGCAAAGAAAGAAAGCCAGTCAGCGGAGTACTGGGAGCTGTTCAAATCAGATCTGAGAAAGCGTTCCGTGATCAAAGGTAGAATCGGCACAAGCAAGAAACAATATGGTCTAGATCGGATCATGACGAGGCTTATTGCAACATCAAGATCGGTGATAAGAATACCCTTTCTTGTGATGAATGCCGAGAAGATCCTGCGCTTGCTGTGCCTCTTATTTCCTTTACTCTTATCTGTGCACAGGACGATGATGTGCTTGTCTTCTCCTGAGCGAAGCAAAGCACTTTTGGAAGCATTGTAGATGGCTTTACAGATCAACTTCTTTGTCTGTTGTCCACGATAAGGCCCCACAATGCTTTGCCCCTAGAGTTCCCGGTAGCTTGGAGAATGAATTTCAGCAAGCCCTAAATACACGTGATCTGCAGCCAGAACCACCTCCCAATCCACCAACTGTCTAATTCGAGTGGGTCCGTCTGTGCTCCCTCCCTGATTGCCCAAAGGAAAGGGCTTTTTCAAGGTGATCTGAGGTGCGAAAAAGTCACGAAGTTCCAAGCGTAGCGTAGCAGTGAGCCCCTCAAGTTTCAGACGACTCTTCCACCGATAGAGATCGGAGATTCGCCACGAAGATTTCACCCGGCCACTGATCAGAAGACGCCCACGACGCGGCCCTCTTCGTGCGCCTGAAAGAGCGCATCTGGAATGTCGGGGCCCTGAGTCATGAATGGCATTCCTTCTCTTTCCAATGCAATGAGCGCGTGCACTAATGCGAACAACTGAGATCCCAGTGGGTCTAACCCAGTATTGATGGTTTCTGACAACCGCAGACCCATCCCTCTGTCATTCCAATAACCACAGCCGACCATCGGCCATCCATTCAGTCAGAGCAGAATCTTACAGGGTCAAGTGTTCAGGAGAACAGTGGTTCACAGAACTGATCTCCACATGTAGCCAGGACAACGGGCGTGCTGTGGGCCAGATGTAGCCATGGGCTCCGTCCTTCGATCCGTGGTAACACGGAAGGGAATATCGTGATCTGAAGAGCAGAGGAAGTGCAAGACATCAACGACGCAAGGAACGCTGCACGGTAACCCTATCCCCCAGACGGTTGGGCGCGATTTTGTGTGGTGTGCCTAGCAAAAGCAGAGGCTGGACATCGCGGAGGATGGTGACCCTTGGACATGCTGGCAACCTGCTCCCAGATATGCCTCCAGAACAGCTTCCAGACGACAGAAGCCGCTGGCCACCTCTTCGCTCAGGGGGGCATCGGTCCAGGCAGTTCATGGTTCACCTCCAACCACAGTGACGTGCCAGCTTGCCCCCAAGGCACGCGAGATACTGGTGTTGGGACTGGATCCGGAGGCCATCGCCCGGCGTCATGCCACGCGCCCGACCTTTGGTCCTGGCATGGGGCGTCTCTTCATCTCGGCCGGCCCCAGAGCCAGCTTTTGCCCCAGCCAGAGGATGGAGCCTGGCCCTATCAAGCGCACTCAGGGATGTGCAAGGAGCGAGGCCCACGCGGGAGGGAAACCCCCCAGACTTGAGGCCGCTCCTTCACCCCGCCAAAACCGCCTGCAACCCAGCGCCATAAAGCAACCCGGTGCAGAGAATGCCCCCCGCCCAGCAAAGGCTGCGCAGCGGCGGCAGATTGACCACATAGGCGGCGATGTAGAGCAGGCGCAGGAGGGGATGGAGCCAAGCGGCGCCGATCGCCACGCCGGTGGGCACCCAGCCATGGGCGCACACGATCAGAACCAACAGGCAGGCCGGAGCGTGGAGTGTGAAGGCCTCAAACGTGTTCTGGTGGGCCCAGTTGGCCCGTTTGCCCCAGGCGGGGAGGCGGTCGAACATCGCCCGGGGGGCGGCCAGGTCGGCGGGGGTGAAATCGGCTTGGGAGCGGGCGGCGCCGAGGGGGATCAGGCTGGCGATCACCACCGCGCCGGAAAGCACCAGCGACCAGGCGAACGCCGCCCCCGCCGACAGGCCCCCCAGGGCGTCCTGACCTGCGGCAAGGCTGGCAACGGCAGGAAGGGCGGGAAGGGTGAACGCGGCCAGGCCCATGGGGGGGAAGGGAGAGCTGATCTCCGTTTTAAAGGAGACGCCTGACGCGGCGCGGCCCCCGAGCGCAGGCACGGGCACGGGCACAAAACCTTTTAGGGTTGGGAGCGAAGCGCCGCAGACCCTGGACCATGGCTGATTCCTTCTCCTTCGACGTCGTGAGTGATTTCGATCGCCAGGAGTTGGTGAACGCCGTCGATCAGGCCCGGCGCGACGTTTCCACCCGCTA
>JBKDTB010000035.1:0-9375 GCA_046340515.1 Cyanobacteriota bacterium
TCCAGGCCCAGGTCCCGTGACAATTCATAGATTCTCACTTTGCCGCTGCTGGTCATTCAGGTCTCCGATCGGGCGGGGGCAACGGATGCCACCGGGCCGCAGCCAGGCTGGGGCCATTTGTCATCTTGCCTCAGTGGGTGCACCCTGGGAAGGCGTCCCTCCAGGGTTTGGAAGATCGCCTCCTCCACGCCGCCCCGCAGGCTGCGTTGCAGGCGCCGGCGGCGCCGGGCCTCGTCCAGGCAGGCGGTTTCGGGGCAGAGGTAGGCAGAGCGCCCCATGCCCCCATCGAGAGCCAGGCCGCCCGCCGCCAGGCGCACCAGCCGCCAGAGGCCGGTGCGGTCTTTGAGCTGGCGGCAGGCCACGCAGCGCCGCAGCACGGGGCGTCCCGGGGAGGGCATCAGACCTCCTCCAGGGCTGCGGCGGGTTCCTCCGGCAGGGCCGTGGCGTCCACCTCGCCCTCGCCTTCGCTGCCATCGTCTTCGGCGGGGGTCGGGGCGGCGAGGTCCTCCGCCAGCTCCTCCTCCTCGTCCTCCGGCAGGGGATAGAGCTCCCGCAGTCGGGCATCCTCCTCCGCGCGGGCCGCCTGCTCCGCCGCCAGGCGGGCCTCGGCCTCGGCCCGCTCGGCTTCGTCCAGCTGGCGCTGGGTGATCTGCACGGCCACGACCTGGTCTTCCTTGCCCTGGTCGTATTGGTGGGAATTCTTGATGTCGATCTTCCAACCGGTCAAACGGGCCGCCAGACGCACGTTCTGTCCCTCCCGGCCGATCGCCAGGCTGAGTTGATCCGGGGGCACCAGCACATGGGCGTGATGGCCCTCCGGGTCCACAAGGCGAACCATCTCCACCCGCGCCGGGCTGAGGGAGTTGGCGATGTATTGGCCGGGATCAGCCGACCAGCGGATCACGTCGATCTTCTCGCCGCGCAGTTCATTCACCACCTGCTGAATGCGGGAACCGCGAGCACCGATGCAGGCTCCCACCGGATCCACTTCCCGCTCCACGCTGTCGACAGCCACCTTGGTGCGTGGCCCCACCGAACGGCTGGGAGGATTCGCCTCCCGCGCCACGGCCACGATGCGCACCGAGCCTTCCTGAATTTCCGGCACCTCATTCTCAAAGAGATAAACCACCAGCCCCGCATTGGCGCGGCTGACAAACAGCTGGGGGCCCCGTCGCGGAATGTCACTGACCTCTTTGAGGAACACCTTGAAGGTGGCATTGGCTCGGTAGTTGTCGTTGGGAAGCTGATCGCGACGCGGGAGTTCCGCCTCCACCTCCGGCCGCCCGAGGCCACTGCTCACGGCCATGATCACGCTTTGCCGTTCGAAACGAATCACCCGGGCTGTGAGCACCGGATCCTCAAGGTCGGCGAATTCCTCCTGGATCATGCGCCGTTGTTGATCGCGCAGCTTTTGGGCCAACACCTGCTTGGTGGTGGCGGCCGCCATACGACCGAAATCCTCCTTCTCAGGGGTGACATCCAACACCACGGTGTCACCAATCTGGGCATCCTCAGCTACTTGCAAGACTTCATCAATGGCGATCTGATGGTCTTCGCTTTCAACGTCCTCAACAATGATCTTGCTTGCCAAAACGCGATAGCCCTCTTCTTCTAGATCGAGGGCAACATCAAAGTTCGAGAAGTAATCCTCATCAAAGGGGTCGTCGCTGATGCCGAGATAAAGGGTTCGTCGATAGCGCTCATAGCCCTTCAGCAGGGCTTCGCGCAGGGCGGCTTCAACGACTTGCGGGGGCAGCTTCTTTTCCTCGCTGATGTCTTCGATCAAAGCGTTCAGGCCGGGAAGCAGAACAAGGGCCATGGCATGGATGGGAAAAGGGGAAACAAGGCGGGGATGGCTGGATCAGGGATCCTGGGTCTGGGTCAGGCGCACCTCGAGAACGGCCTCCCGGGGCAGTCGCAAGGGGCGACCGCGAACGTTGATCGTGAGGGTGTCCTCACTGCGACCGAGCAGCAGACCGGCGCGGGTTGAGGGGCCTCCGCCCTCGGGACGGAGCCTCACCTCCACAGGGAAACCGCGGAAACTGGTGAAATCACGGTCTGTTTGAAGGACATCACTCACCCCGGGGCTGCTCACCTCCAGCACGTAGGCCGCCTCGATCAGGCCGGCCTCCTCCAGGGCTTCCCCGAGGGGGCCGCTGAGGGCGGCGCACGCGTCCAGGGTGACATCGTCACCGTCGGTCCGTTCCACCACCACCTGCACCGTCTGCGGAATGTGGTGCGTCAGCAGTTGAACCTGCCGGACCACCAGCCCGACGGGTTCGGCAACCCGGCGGGCCAGGTCGGTGAGCGGAGGGATCAGGGGATGGGACAAGGGCGCCTCGGCGATGGGGAGGTCGCCGGGACGCAGTGGTGAGACTGCCACCGCCACGTCTTTCGTCCAGGAGATCGACTCCGTGGAGCTTCCGTGACAGGGGGGGAGGCCCGGCGGGCCCTGCTTCAGATTACGGGATCGTCTCCTGACCGCCGCTGGCGGAGGGCATGGTGGAGAAATCAAAGCTGGGAGCTTCCGCGTAGTAGTCGCTGCCGCTCACCTGTCCCCGCAGGCTCTGGTCCTGGTTGATGCACTGGGAGCATTGTTCGGGTGTGCGCAGGTATTGGCACACGCGCGCCCAGAGCTTCGCGCGCGTGCCCGGCGCCCCCTGGCTGAAATGCACCAGATCTCCCCCCCCGGCCATGCCCTGGATCTCGACGGTGCACAGGTGGCAACGCCTGCGCGTGCCGGGGGGAATCAGGGTCATGGGGCGCCGATCGCTCGCAGAAACTTAAGGTCAATCGGGCCTGGCCACAGCACAGGGCTGCGGATTTGATGGAGATCCTTCAACTGAGCGACCCCCACCTCCTGGCCGACCCCGCCGCCAGGATCGCCGGCCGCTGTCCCGCCCGGGCCCTGGAGGAGGGCCTGCGCCAGGCCCTGGATCAGTTGGCGACCGAGGGTGTCACCGTGGATCGCCTGCTCCTCAGCGGCGATCTCTGCCATGACGAGAGCTGGGGGGGCTATGTGGCCCTGCGCCAAGCCCTGCGCCCCTGGTCGGGACCCATCGACCTGCTCGCCGGCAACCACGATCACGCCACCCTGCTGCGGGCGGTGATGGGGCGCCGGGCCAGCATCGCTCCAGCGGTGGTGCCCCTCGGCCCCTGGCGACTGCTTCTCCTCCACAGCCATCGCCCGGGCTGCCTCGAGGGCTGGCTGGGAGTCCGGCAGCTGCGCTGGCTGGAGGAGCAGCTCGACAGCGTGGCGCCCGCTCCGGTGCTGCTGGCGGTGCACCATCCTCCCGAGCCCATCGGCGATCCCGCCTTCGATCAGATCGGCCTGCGGGACGGTCCCGCCCTGCTCCGCCTGGTGGAGCGTTCGCCCCACGTGCGCGGCCTGATCTGCGGCCATCTCCATCAGCACTGGCAGGGCGACCTGCCCGGGGGCGGATCCCGGTCCTGGCTGGCCTGTCCCTCCACCCTGCGAGCCTTTGGTCCGACCCAGCCCTGCCCCCTCGGACGCCCCCTCTGGCCCGGGGGGCGGTGGATCCACCTGGGAGCGGAGGGGGACATCCGGCAGCGGCTGCTGCGCTGGCCCCCCCCAGAATCCCACTAGCGTCGTTTTCTTGCGCCTGGAGGCCTTCCTCCCCTGAAACGCCCACCTCACCGGCTGGCAAGCCTGCTGCTGTCCCTGTTGCTGGCGCCCCTGCTCTGGCTGCAACCCTGGCCCGCCCTGGCCGCCGGAGCCGACACTCCCGCCCCAGCCCCCGACGCCGCGGCAGGCCTCCCGGGCGTGGCCGCCGACGACGAGATCCCCCGGGAGCCCGTGGCGCTGTCTCCCCGGCCGGAGGGAGGGAGCCGGGCCGCCCTGGCCGCCACAGCCAGCCCCCACAGTTTTGTGTCCGAGGCCGTTCGTCGCGTGGGCCCGGCGGTGGTGCGCATCGACACCGAGCGCAACGTGGCGCGCCAGGCCTTTGACCCTGCCCTGCTGGACCCCCTGCTGCGGGATCTGTTCGGCGACCCCTCGGGCAGCATGCGGGAGCGGGGCCAGGGGTCCGGCGTGGTGATTGACGCCGCCAAGGGTCTGGTGCTCACCAACGCCCACGTGGTCGACGATGTCGATTCCGTGGAGGTGACCCTGGCCGATGGCCGCCAGCTCGATGGCAGCGTCGTGGGCAGTGATCGCGTCACGGATCTGGCCCTGGTGCGGATCCCCGGCCAAGGCCAGCTCAGCGCGGCCCGTCTGGGAGATTCCGAAGCCCTGGAGGTGGGCGACTGGGCCATTGCCCTCGGCAGTCCTTACGGACTGGAGCGCACCGTCACCCTGGGCATCGTCAGCAGCCTCCACCGCGACATCAACAGCCTGGGCTTCGCCGACAAACGGCTCGATTTGATCCAGACCGACGCCGCGATCAATCCCGGCAACTCCGGCGGCCCCCTGATCAACGCCAACGGGGAGGTGATCGGCATCAACACCCTGGTGCGCTCCGGACCGGGGGCGGGCCTGGGTTTCGCCATCCCGATCAACCTGGCCCGACGGGTGGCCGAGCAGCTCGCTTCGGGGGGCACGGTGGTGCATCCCTATCTGGGCCTTCAGCTCGTTCCCCTCACGGCACGGGTGGCCCGCGACAACAACCGAGACCCCGATGCCCTGGTGAAACTTCCCGAGCGGGACGGGGCCCTGGTGCAGAAGGTGCTCCCCGGCAGTCCGGCGGAGGACGCTGGTCTGAAGCGAGGCGATCTGGTGGTGGACATCGCCGGCCAGCCCGTGCGCAATCCCTCCGCCCTGCTTCAGCAGGTGGAGAAGGCCCGCGTGGGACAACCCCTCCCCCTCAAGGTCGTGCGGGCGCAGCGGGAGCTGCAGCTCTCCATCCGGCCGGCGGCCCTGCCGGCGCCCACGGGCTGACCGGGGCGGTTTGCTACGTTCGCGCCCCAACTCCCTTGCGCTCCCAGCCATGTCGGATCTGCAGACCCAGATGAAGCAGGCCGTGGCCACCGCCGCTGTCGCCCAGATTCAGGACGGCATGGTGCTGGGCTTGGGATCGGGCTCCACCGCCGCTCTGATGATCCAGGAGCTGGGCGCCAAGCTCCAACGGGGCGACCTCAAAAACATCACCGGCGTGGCCACCTCCTTCCAGGGGGAGGTGCTCGCCGCCGAGCTGGGCATCCCTCTCCAGAGCCTGAACGCGGTGTCGCGCATCGACCTGGCCATTGATGGAGCCGATGAGGTGGATCCAGCCCTGCAGCTCATCAAGGGGGGCTGCGCCTGCCATGTGCAGGAGAAGCTCGTGGCCTGCCGTGCCGATCGCTTCGTGGTGGTGGTGGACGCCAGCAAGTTGGTCGACACCCTCAATCTGGGCTTCCTGCTGCCGGTGGAGGTGTTGCCCGGAGCCTGGCGTCAGGTGAAGGCCCGGCTGGGGGAGATGGGAGGCGACGCCCAGCTGCGCATGGCGGTGCGCAAGGCCGGCCCCGTGGTGACGGACCAGGGCAATCTGGTGCTGGATGTGTCCTTCGCGGGGGGCATCCTGGATCCGGTGCCCCTGGAGAAGGCGATCAACAATCTTCCCGGTGTGCTGGAAAACGGCCTGTTCGTCAACCTCACCGATCAGGTGCTCGTCGGCGACATCAGCGACGGGGTGGTCTCTGTTCGAGAGCTGACCCCGGCCTGACGTCTGGCGCCTGGCACACGGCATCTGACACCTGGCACCTGGCACCGCCGACGGCGCGCGGCGTCCCGGTCCTCTCAGCGCCCCAGACGCCAGCGCACGGATTCCGCGTGGCTGTGCAGCCCCTCACTTCGGGCCAGCTCCATCACCGCTTCTCCCGTGGCTTCCAGGGCTTCGCGGTTGAAGCGGATCAGGCTGGTGTGGCGCAGGAAGGTTTCCACGCTCAGGGCACCGGTGAAGCGGGCCGTGCCTCCCGTCGGGAGGGTGTGGTTGGGGCCGGCGAGGTAGTCGCCCACGGCTTCCGGGCTGTAGGGCCCGAGGAAGATGGCGCCCGCATGGCGGATTCGCTCCGCGAGCGGCTCAGGATCCTCGACGAGCAGTTCCAGGTGTTCCGGCGCGAAGCCATCGCTGAGGCGGGCCGCCGTGTCGAGATCGGGGCACACCACGATCAACCCCCAGTCGGCGAGGGCCTGACGCACGATGGACGCTCGGGGATGGTCAACCAGTTGGTCGGCCACGGCTCGAGGCACCGCCTCGGCCAAGTCCGCGCTGGTGGTGAGCAGAATCGCAGCGGCGAGGGGATCGTGTTCCGCCTGGGCCATCAGATCCGCCGCCACCTCTTCGGCCCGGGCGGTGTGATCGGCGATCACCACCACCTCGCTGGGACCGGCGAGGGAATCGATCCCCACCCGCCCGTAAACCGCCTTCTTGGCCAGGGTGACCCAGAGGTTGCCCGGGCCGCTGATCACATCCACCCGCGGAATGGTTTCCGTGCCCCAGGCCAGGGCGCCGATCGCCTGGGCTCCACCGACCCGATACACCTCCCGCACGCCCGCCAGATGGGCGGCGGCGAGAACGGTGGCGTTCGGCTCCCCCTCCCGGCCGGGCGGGGTCACCATGACGATTCGCTCGACACCGGCCACCCGGGCGGGGATGGCGTTCATCAACACCGTGCTCGGGTAGGCGGCCCGCCCACCGGGCACATACAGGCCCGCCCGCTCCACAGGCCGCCAGCGCCGACCGAGGGTTTCCCCATGGGGTCCAGGCAGGCTCAGATCGGCGGGCCGCTGGGCCTCATGGAAGCGCAGGATGCGGGCGTGGGCCAGCTCCAGGGCCTGCCGCAGGGGCTGGGGCAAGGTTTCCCAGGCCTGCTGGAGCCTGGTCTCGGGAATCCGCAGGGGATCCGGGCGCACGCCGTCGAAGGCTTCGCTGAGGCTGAGCAGGGCCGCGTCTCCCTCCAGGCGCACCCGCTCCAGGAGCTGGGCCACCTTCTCCTCTTCCTGACGGATCCGGGCCCCTTCGGTGCGGCCCGCGATGCGCACCAGGCGTTCAGCTGCGGCGTCGAGGTCCCGCAGGCAGGGGAGCAGGGGCGTCTCCGAGGGAACCCGGGGGGTGGGGGGGCGGGATGCGACCACAGAACACGCGCACGCTTCTGGCAGGCTAAGGGGTGTCCCCCGGGGGGAGGTCTGGAGGGCGGGAGGCCTTGGGTTAGGATGGTTGATTGTTCGGATGCTGCCGATTTCCAGTGGCCAATAACAGATCAGCAAAGAAGCGCATTCAGATCGCCGAGCGCAATCGGCTGCGCAACCGCACCTACAAGTCGGCCCTGCGCACCTTGATGAAGCGTTGCTTCACGGCTTGCGGCGGCTATGGCGTCGGCGAGGGGGAGGTCTCTCGCGAGGCGGTGGAAAAGAGCCTCAACGCCGCTTTCAGCAAGATCGACAAGGCGGTCAAGGTGGGCGTGTTGCACAAAAACGGTGGGGCCCACAAGAAATCTCGCCTGAGCGCGGCGGTCAAAAAAGCCCTGGAGCCCGCCGCCGCCCAATCCTGAGGGCGTCTTGAGGGCGATCCCTCCGCCTTGATTCCCCACCCTTCCCCCTCTTTGCCGCCACGGCCATGTTGGTCGACAGCCATTGTCATCTTGTCTTTCGGCAATTTGATGGCGACTTGATGGACGTGGTCGACCGCTGGCGAGCCGCTGGGGTGGGGGCCGTGGTCCATGCCTGCGTGGAGCCTTCGGAGATCCCGGCGATGCGCGCCCTGGCTGATCAGGTGCCCGAACTTCGCTACGCCGTCGGGGTGCACCCCCTGGATTGGCAGAAATGGGAGCCCGAAACGGCGGCGGTGCTTCGGGCGGCCGCCGAGGCGGATCCGCGGGTGGTGGCGGTGGGGGAACTGGGCCTCGATCTCTATCGCCAGGCCAACCTGGAGGAGCAACGGGCGGTGCTGGAACCCCAGCTTGATCTGGCCTGCGATCTGGGGCTGCCTGTGATCGTGCACTGCCGCGATGCCGCAGAGCCGATGCTGGAGCTGTTTCGCCGCCGCCACGCGCAAGGGCGCTGCCCTGGCGGGGTGATGCATTGCTGGGGGGGGACGCCGGAGGAGATGGAGGGGTTCCTCGCCCTCGGCTTTCACATCAGTTTCAGCGGCACGGTCACCTTTGCGAAGGCGGAAAGCATTCAGGCCTGCGCCCGCCAGGTGCCCGCGGATCGCTATCTGGTGGAGACCGATTGCCCCTTCCTCTCGCCCGCGCCGCGGCGGGGGAAGCGCAACGAACCTGCCAACGTGGCCGTCGTGGCCGCCAAGCTGGCGGAGTTGCGAGATGAGGCGCTGGAAGTGGTTGCTCGCAACAGCACACACAATGCTTCAAAACTCTTCAAATTGCCCCTCGACGCGTTATGATGGTTTATTGGCCCAATGGCAGAGGTGCCCTTCGTTCCCCGGTGTCCGCTTCCTTGGTGAGTTCGGCCAGGCTACTGGCTCCAGCGACCGGGTTCAGACCCGGACGCGAGCCTCGCTGTCCCTGGTCCTCAGCTCCCTGAGGTGCTCCTCCGGGGGCTGATCCCCTTGGGCATGAGGCCCCAGCCCACCCTTCTGTGACGCCGGCGTCACCATCCTGCCTTCTCCCCACATCCTCCTGTCCTTCAGGTTTCCCGCATGAGCAGCGCGATCCAGGTCGCCAAGACCGTGACCTACCTTCCCGATCTGGTGGAGGTGCAGCGGGCGAGTTTCAAGTGGTTTCTGGAAAAAGGCCTGATCGAGGAACTCGACAGCTTTTCACCGATCACAGATTACACGGGCAAGCTGGAGCTCCATTTCATCGGTGATGAATACCGACTGAAGCGCCCCCGTCATGACGTGGAAGAGGCCAAGCGGCGGGACGCCACGTTTGCCTCCCAGATGTATGTCACCTGCCGCTTGGTGAACAAGGAAACCGGTGAGATCAAAGAACAGGAGGTGTTCATCGGCGAATTGCCCTTGATGACGGAGCGGGGAACGTTCATCATCAACGGTGCTGAGCGTGTCATCGTCAATCAGATTGTACGCTCCCCGGGTGTTTATTTCAAGGATGAACAAGACAAGAATGGCCGCAAGACATTCAACGCCAGCCTGATCCCCAACCGGGGCGCCTGGCTCAAGTTCGAGACCGACAAGAACGACCTGCTGCACGTGCGGGTCGACAAGACCCGCAAGATCAACGCCCACGTGCTGATGCGGGCGATCGGTCTGTCGGACAACGACGTGCTCGACAAGCTGCGGCACCCCGAGTACTACCAGAAGTCGATCGAAGCGGCCAACGACGAGGGCATCTCCTCGGAGGACCAGGCCCTGCTGGAGCTCTACAAGAAGCTGCGGCCCGGTGAGCCTCCGTCGGTGAGCGGCGGCCAGCAGCTGCTGCACAGCCGCTTCTTCGATCCCAAGCGCTACGACCTCGGTC
>JBKDTB010000036.1:0-2966 GCA_046340515.1 Cyanobacteriota bacterium
TCAGCCCAAGAGGGGACAGCCCCGTGGCCGCACGCGGCCGGATCCGCTGGCGGGGGTCTGGGAGGAGGAGCTGGTGCCGTTGCTGCAACGTTCACCATCTTTGACGCCGATCACCCTCTTGGAGCACCTCCAACAGCAAAAGCCTGATGTGGACTGGAGTCCTGTCCCACCGAACGCTGCAGCGGCGGGTGCGGGAATGGAAGACGGTTGAGGGCCCGGGGTCGGAGGTGATCTTTCCCTTGGCCCATGAGCCCGGGGAGATCGGCTTCTGTGACTTCACCCAGCTCAAGGGGGTGGAGGTGACGATTGGAGGGAAAGCCTTTCCCCATCTGTTATTTCACTACCGGTTGGCGTGGAGTGGCTGGAGTTACGCGCAGGTGGTGCAGGGGGGGTGAGGTTTTTGTGGCGCTTTCAGAAGGGCTGCAGAACGCCCTTGCCGCCTGCGGAGGAGGGCCTGGTGAACTCGCACGGATCGGCGTCGGCGGCCTCTCGCAACCGCCATGGCCAGTTCAGGATGGATGTCACCAGCCGGTTTCAGGCGCTCTGCCGCCACTACGGACTGGCCCACAGCCGCAACAATCTGGGTGTGGCTCACGAGAACGGCCGCGTGGAGAGCCCCCACGGCCATCTCAAAAAGCGAATCAAGCAGGCCTTGTTGTTGCGAGGCAGCACGGATTTCCAGACGGTGGCGTCGTATCAAGCCTTTGTGGCTGAAATGACGGAGCCATGCAACAGGCCCAGGCTGATGCAGCTTGAGGAGGAGCGTGCGGCATTGAGACCGTTGCCATCGCATCGCTTTGCCGATTATGTGATTATGCGGCTCAGAGTACGTCGCACCAGTACGATTGAGGTGCGATGGATAGTGTATTCATTGCCACCACGATTGATACATGCCAAGGTGACGGTAAGGATCTATCACGACCGGCTGCAGATCCTGCTTGGCCGTGAAATCATCTGCGAAATGGCCCGTCTGCACGGCGGCCAGGAGCGGCATGGGCGGGCGTGGTGCATTGATTTGGATCATTTGATTGATGCCCTGCGGCGCAAACCTCGGGCGTTGCTCCATTGCCGCTATCAACGGGAATTATTTCCTAATGAGGGCTTGCTGAGAATCCCAGGCCCACTGCACCGCAGATGATTCCAGCGGGAATCTCACGTTAGGATCGACTGTAATCAGCCATTCCTGGCCTAGAAGAACCTGCTGACACGCAAATGTACGTTTTTCAGTACACGGGTCAGCTGTCGATTGAGGAGTTTTACTCGCCTTTTGGCGGGAAGCTCGATCCCAACAATCGCTGGGTTCTGCTCCACCAGTTGATTCCGTGGATTCAGCTGGAAAGCCACTACGCGCCCCAGTTCAGTGCCAAGACAGGAGCCCCAGCCAAGCCCTTCCAGATGGCGTTCAGGGCGCTGTACATCCAACGACGATTGGGAGTGACGGATCGAGAGACGGTGGAGCTGATCAAGGTCTGCCATGCCATGACCAAGGCCAACGGGATCGCGATGATTCAGGAAATGCTGGCTACTTGCGAGGAGGAGGACGGCATGGCTGCAGAGGATCACAAGCAGCTTGCGGCCATTGAGGAGGAGCTGGGTGTGAAGCCAGCATCCCTGGATCCTGGCAGCAACTGGGGAACTCTGATCCTTGATGCAACCTGCCTGCCTGCTGACATCCCCTACCCAGTGGACTTGAGGCTGCTTGCTGAGTCCCGGGAAACAACGGAGAAGGTCATTGACGCGTTGTTCAAGCAGTTACAGGGCAAGATTCCCCAGTTTCCCGCCAACTGGCCCAGATCCCTGGCGAGGACGGCCGGTGGGGAGATCCGCGCTGCCAGCGGACGATGGGGTCCGCCGGCTCGTGGGCTCCGCCGCCAACGGTGGAGCCGCCGCCTACATGGTTGACATCGGGCAGGCTGGTATCGCGCTGCGGGACGACTTCGGCATGGAGCGCACCCAAGGCGATTGGCGCTGGTTTGCGCCACAGCCGAGGTCGGTGTAACACCAAGCCCCTGGCCTTTGCAGGCAGCGACCCATCGCACCCAAGGGAATGCCAGCCATTTGCGCTACCCTAATGAAGGCACGCTTGGTACAAAAGGCAGCGATCCATGATCCGCCAGATCAAGGACATCAGCGTCGGCGCTGGGAGTTCCAGCCCCCAGCGCTTCACGGTTGTCGGGCCTAGGGTCTACTTTGCCGCCGACGACGGCTCCGGGTCCGGCTTTGGGAACCATGAGCTGTGGCGCTCGGATGGCACCGAGGCCGGAACCACGCTGGTGTACGAGATCCCGTACCCCTTCGCCTCCAACCCGGGCCTGCAGGCCCGCGCCGCCTTCCAGGGCCATGTGTTCCTGTCGCTCAGCAACGGCAGCCATGAACCGCTCTGGCGCTCCGATGGCACCCTGCTCGGCACCGTTCTCATCAACAGCGGCTTCGCCAACGTGAGCGTGACCGGCCTGACCGTGGCCGGCGATCACCTGTACGCCAGCTTCGGCGGCGGCGCACCCAACAGCTACCTCTACCGCTACGACGGCCTCAACCTGTCGCCGATCCTCAAGCCGATCACTGGGGGCGGCTGGTCGGACTTCAACCCCTTTGAGCCCACCGCCCTGGGGGGCGATCTCTATTTCACCGACAGCGACGGCGGCGAGCTTTGGCGCACCGCTGGCAGCACCACCGCCGTTCCGATCGCGGATCCCGGTCTTCCCCCGGCCGATCTGCCCTACTCCAAACGCAACCTGGCCGCCGTCGGCGACACCCTGTTCTTCGCCGCGGGCGCCGGATCCGGCGGCAGCAGCCGCAAGGAACTGTGGAAATACAAAGCAGGAGACCCCACCACCACCAAGGTGGCGCAGATCGGCACGGGCTATTACCCCGCCGAGCTCACGGCCGCCGGCAACCGGCTGTTTTTCGTTGGCGATGACAGCCACGGCGCTGAGCTCTGGATGTCCGATGGCACCAGCGCCGGC
>JBKDTB010000037.1:0-3761 GCA_046340515.1 Cyanobacteriota bacterium
GCAGGGGATGTTGATCGATGGTTTGGGGCGGCAGGGGCCGATGGGGCGGCAGGCTGAATTGTTTTTGCAGCGCCGAAAGCGTCAGCCCTTGCCGCTGGTGGGCCTTCTCCATCCAGCGGAGCACCGCCTCGTAGCCCGCCAAACGGCACCCCGCATACAGGGCTTCCACCATCAGTCGAGCCGCCGTATCACGGTCGCCGCCCTGGCGCAGCTGTTGCCACAGCGCCCACCATTGCTCATTAGGAAATAATTCCCGTTGATAGCGGCAATGGAGCAACGCCCGAGGTTTGCGCCGTAGGGCATCAATCAAATGATCTAAATCGATGCACCACGCTCGCCCATGCCGCTCCTGGCCGCCGTGCAGACGGGCCATTTCGTAGGTGATTTCATGGCCCAGCAGGATCTGCAGCCGGTCGTGATAGATCCTTACCGTTACCTTTGCATTAATCAATCGTGGTGGCAATGAATATACTACCCGCCGCACTTCAATCGTGCTGGTGCGACGTACTCTGAGCTGCATAATCTCATAATCGGCAAAGCGATGGATTGGCAACGGTCTCAATGCCGCACGCTCCTCCTCCAGTTGAATCAGCCTCGGCGTGTTGTATTGCTCCGTCACGTCAGCCACAAAGGCTTGATACGACGCCACCGTCTCGAAATCCGTGCTGCCTCGCAACAACAAGGCCTGCTTGATTCGCTTTTTGAGATGGCCGTGGGGGCTCTCCACGCGGCCGTTCTCGTGAGCCACACCCAGATTGTTGCGGCTGTAGGCCAGTCCGTAGTGGCTGCAGAGCGCGTGATACCGGCTGGTGACATCCATGCTGAACTGGCCATGGCGGTTGCGAGAGGCCGCCGACAGCCGATCCGTGCGCAGTTCACCAGGCACTCCTCCGCAGGCGGCAAGGGCGTTCTGCAGCCCTTCTGAAAGCGCAACAAAACTCTCACCCCCCTGCACCACCTGCGCGTAACTCCAGCCACTCCACGCCAAGCGGTAGTGAAATAACAGATGGGGAAAGGCTTTCCCTCCAATCGTCACCTCCACCCCCTTGAGCTGGGTGAAGTCACAGAAGCCGATCTCCCCGGGCTCATAGGCCAAGGGAAAGATCACCTCCGACCCCGGGCCCTCAACCGTCTTCCATTCCCGCACCCGCCGCTGCAGCGTTCGGTGGGACAGGACTCCAGTCCACATCAGGCTTTTGCTGTTGCAGGTGCTCCAAGAGGGTGATCGGCGTCAAAGATGGTGAACGTTGCAGCAACGGCACCAGCTCCTCCTCCCAGACCCCCGCCAGCGGATCCGGCCGCGTGCGGCCACGGGGCTGTCCCCGCTTGGGCTGATTCTCATCCGGTTCAATCCGGCGGGCGCTGCGCATCGGCGCCAGGATGGCCAGACCTCATCCACCGGCCAACGAGTTTGTCGCCGACCGGACAACTTCATTGTCGCGGAACAGGGCTCCAACCGCTGTCGGGCGGCATCGAACCACGCATGGTTGTGCCTTGACAGACGAGCTGATCCAAATCGCTTGTGCCACCAGGGATCTGGGTTGTCTCGCGTCAAGTCAATTGGCCGGCAACTCAGGCAACGATGCAAGGCAAGGCGCCAGCAACCACGCTCGGGATCGCGCTGGGACCCAAGCCCAGTTGGGGTTCCCCGGTCTGGAGTCACCTTGGCGCTGATTCGCCTTAGCCTGATCTGCAGCGCCGCAGCCGGGTCCATGCTAGCTCCGCCCCGCCCCCCGGAGCGCACGCCGGAATCTCCCACGCCAGAGCCCCGCGAGCTCGGGCTTCCGGAAGCGCTGACGCTGCCCGCATCGCTCTGTGCTGGCTTGCGCTTCACTCCCGAGCAGTTCGAAGTCTTGTGCCAGGCCAATCCAGAGGCGGTGCTGGAGCTGGCAGCCGATGGTTCCCTGATTCTGATGACCCCCACCGGCAGCGAAACAGGAGCGCGCAACAGCGAGCTCCTCTTCCAGATCAAGAGCTGGGCCCGTGGAAATGGGAACTGGAAGGCGTTCGACAGCTCCACCGGCTTCCGTCTTCCCGATGGCTCGGTGTTGAGCCCCGATGCCTCCCTGGTGGCCCTCGATCGCTGGCAAGCCCTCAGTCCCGAAGAGCGCCGTGGCTTCGCTCCGCTGTGCCCTGATCTGGTGGTGGAGCTGGCCAGTCCCAGCGATGAGGGCCCCCGCGGCTTGACGGCCCTGCGCCAAAAGATGGCCGCCTATCAGCGCAATGGCGCTCGGCTGGGCTGGCTGCTCATTCCCGCCGAGCGGGCGGTGGAGGAGTGGGGGCCGCTGGTGGATCCCACGCCTGAACCTCGGAGGATCGAGGCGGCCAACCGCCTGGACGCAACGCCAGACTTTTCAGGATTGGTGATCGAGCTTGCGGAAATTTGGGCGGAGTGAGGGAAAGGGCCAGGCAAGCGATGCAGCCTCGGCCCCGGGCCCTGCACTCAAACGCGAGCGGTGCGACTGATGCGACCCCTCAGCCTGCGGCTCCAGCTGAAGGCCGCCGCGGCGCCCGCCAGTGGCAGAGGCCCGGGAACGGGATCGACCTTTTCCACGGTCAAGGCATTGATCTGAGCAATCGCATTAGCGCCGTTGCTAGTAGAGGTAACCGATATGGGGACGTTCGCTTGAGCGATAAACTGGTTATTGAACGAATTCAGGCCTGTGCTCGTGGAGTATGTTTGGATCGACTGAAGCAAATTTTGCGAATATGTTGTGGTGATTCCAGTAATACTCTGCTCATATGAAAGGTAATAATTAAGCAGCTTCACTGGCTGATCAAATGTCATCGTGAAAGAAGTAAGTTGCTGGGGTGAGGAATAGTCTGGGGCCACAATTGCCAAGCCGTCAGGGTCAGCATAGGTATTGGGTCCTGGCGTGAAGTTTTCCATTTTCAACGTGATGCCATCCAGGGATTTGAGGATGGAGGTTTTGTTATTGTCGGAATCACTGAAGGTAAAGGTTGTTGGGGCCGCTTGGGCGCTTCCCATGGTGGCCAAGGTCGTGACGGCGATCGCAACAGCAATGCGCTTCATGTGGTCTTCAAATTCTGCGTCCGAAGAATCTCATTATTATTGCCCCCCCCCAGGGCGGGTGGTCACTTTTGTGTCTGACCATGAGAATGGCTGGCGTTCGCCGCTTTCCGGGCAGTGGTTTTGTCATGGTCGTTGCCTTCCTCCGCAGGCCGCATGGCGTCCAGCCTCCTGTTCGCCTGCCCCCCCACTTCCCCTGAGCATGGTGGCTGGTGCGGCCGCAGGGGGCGGGCTCCAAGCGCTTGTGAGCGGGATGCACGATCAGGTGCATGGCTTCCAGCGGAACCGCGCCCAAGAGCAACGAGCCACCCAACATCACAGGCTCGGGGCAGTGGGGCAGCAAGGAGCCGCTTGCCAGAGGCCTGTCGAGGGGAGAGGGCCGTCATGGCAACACCTCCGGTTGGAGCAACTGTGCAGCCTGATTGAGCCTACGGTCGTGGATGGGGAAGCTGATGGGCAGGGCCGTGGTGATGTGCGGCTCCCGGGCAGCAGCGAGCTGCACGCAGTCGGAGGCGCGCAGGGCAAACCCATCCGCCCATCGACCTGCGGACTCCACACGCGACTGGCTGACCTCGACGATGCAGAACGATGGCCAGGATGTGATCAGCCGCTGGCGGGCCCGCTCGAGAGCTTCGCCGCTGATGGGGTCTTCCCGCTGACGGCGGGCCAGCGCAGCCATCGCCTCCGCCCGGGCGATCCGATAGACCGCGATGACGTCCGCCCGGGAACT
>JBKDTB010000038.1:0-76911 GCA_046340515.1 Cyanobacteriota bacterium
CAACGTTCCCACCGAAGCGGCGGAGGCCGCGCCGATGGCCCCGGAGGCGCAGGTGGAAGCGCCCCTGGAGCCCGTTTTTTCGCAGCCGAAGACGCCTTTGGGCCTGGCCCTGGAGGACGGCCCCTCCGCAGCGGAAACGACGGCGGAAGCGCCTTCAGAGGCCATGCCATGGGAGCCAGAACCTCCCTTGCCCTTGGCTTCGGAGTCCGCCGCTCCCGAACCGGAGCCCCCCTCGGTCGCGGCAGAGGGGGGCTCCACCGCGGACCCTGAACCGCCCGTGGAAGCCCCCCCGCAGGCCGCAGCACTGGACCCGCAGGCCGCAGCGCTGGAGTCTCTGACGTCGGCGCCAGAGGCCCCGGAATCGGCGGCGCCGGCAGAACCAGAACCTGCCCTGCCAGGCGAGGGGACGCCACCCGCCACCGCAGCCACCCTGGAAGCGCCCGCCGCGCCCGCCCCGGAACCCATCTGGGAAGAGGCCACGGAGCCCCCCTCCGAAGCGCCCGCGGCAGCAGCGACGGAGCCTCCCCCGGCGGAGCCCCCTCCACCGGGCCCGGCGGCCGATGCTGTCGAAGCGCCTGCGGAGTGGCCGGCACCGGCCAGCTTCGCCAGCGACATCCACCTCTGAACGTCGACGACAACGTTGCGCGTTTGGGGCGAGATGGCGCGGGGGAGGGACGTCCCCGAGAAAGCCAGTGGTGCCGTCCTGTCAGGTGGAGCGGGCAGGCCAGTGGAGGGGCAGCCGGGATGCCGGCTGATGAGCAGAATGGGTCAGATCCCCGCAACCCGCCATGAATCCCCTGCTCTGGCCAGTGCGCAACCTCGCCAACGCGGTGGGCCTTGCCTGGTGGGCACGGGTGGAAACCCGCCAACCGGACGCGGTGTATTGGTTCGGCCCCTTCGTTCGACGACACACCCTGGAGGCCGCCCTGGTTCCTTTTTTGGATGATCTGCGCATGGAAGCGCCGGCCAGCCTCGAACACCGCCTCCTGCGCGCCACCCGCGGCGAACCCTTCACAGAGATCGCGGAGGCGCCCTCCTCTTCCCCGAACGCCTGAGCCGGCCCCGTCGCGGCTGAGCTGATAGCGTCCAGCAATCCAAGGGTGCGCTGGCATGGGCATCGCTGAATGGCGCGGCAAATTGCGGCGGGGAGAGATCTCCGCCCGGGAACTCACCGAGGCCACCTTGGCCCGCCTTCAGGCCGTGGAGCCCGAGGTGCATGCCTTTTTGGAGGTCTGCGCGGAGCGGGCCCTGGCGGATGCCGACCGGATCGACGCCGCCCGCGCCGCCGGGGACTCTCTGCCGCCCCTGGCGGGCATTCCGGTGGCGATCAAGGACAACCTCTGCACCCGCGGCATCCGCACGACCTGTTCCAGTCGGATGCTGGAGCACTTCGTGCCCCCCTATGAGTCCACGGTCACCGAACGGCTGTGGAAGGCGGGCGCGGTGTTGATCGGCAAGACGAATCTCGATGAGTTCGCCATGGGCAGCTCAACGGAAACCTCCGCCTTCGGTCCCAGCCGCAATCCCTGGGATCCGAGCCGGGTGCCGGGGGGCAGCTCCGGGGGGAGCGCGGCGGCGGTGGCGAGCGGCGCCTGCCAGGTGGCCCTCGGCTCCGACACGGGCGGCTCGATCCGCCAACCCGCCAGCTTCTGCGGCGTGGTGGGATTCAAGCCCACCTACGGGCGGGTGAGCCGCTGGGGCCTGGTGGCCTTCGCCAGTTCCCTCGACCAGGTGGGACCCTTCAGCGGGTCGGTGGCCGATGGGGCGGAGGTGCTGCGAGTGATCGCCGGGGAAGACCCCCGCGACGCCACCTGCCTGAAGGCCCCCGTGCCCGACTATGTGGTGGAGTTGAACCAACCCCTGGCGGGCCTGCGGGTGGGCCTGATCCAGGAGTGCTTCCACGAGCAGGGGCTGGATGGCCAGGTGAAGGCGTCCGTGCTGGCCGCCGCCGCGGTGTTGAAGGGGTTGGGCTGCGAGCTGGTGGACGTGAGCTGCCCCCGCTTTGACGACGGCATCGCCACCTATTACGTGATCGCCCCCTCGGAAGCGTCGGCCAATTTGGCCCGCTACGACGGCGTGAAGTATGGGTTGCGGAGCGAGGCCGACGGCAGCGGCGACAGTTTGGCGATCATGACCGCCCGCTCCCGGGCCGAGGGCTTCGGCGATGAGGTGAAGCGCCGCATCCTGATCGGCACCTATGCCCTCTCCGCCGGCTATGTGGACGCCTATTACAAGCAAGCCCAGCGGGTGCGCACGTTGATTCGGCAAGACTTTGACCGGGCCTTTGAACGGGTGGATGTGCTCCTCTCCCCCACCTCCCCCACCACGGCCTTCCGGTTCGGGGCCCACACGGATGATCCCCTGGCGATGTATCTGGCCGACCTGCTGACGATTCCGGCCAACCTGGCCGGTCTGCCGGCGATCAGCCTGCCCTGCGGCTTTGACGACCAGGGCCTGCCCATCGGCCTCCAGCTGATCGGCGGCGTGCTCGACGAGGCACGCCTGCTGCGGGTGGCCCACCAATACGAGCAGGCCGCCGCCGTGATGCGGAACCGGCCCGATGCGCCCCTCATCGCCGACCTCTCCACCCCTGGTGGTTGAGGGGGCAGCGCTGCCAGCGCCGACACCATCCTTGGTGGTCTGGATCCCCTATGGTGAAACCGCGCTCGGGTTGTCGTCGTGAGTTTTGTTTCGCTTCACAACCACAGCGACTACAGCCTGCTGGATGGGGCGTCCCAGTTGCCGGCGTTGGTGGAGCGGGCCGTGGCCCTGGGGATGCCGGCGCTGGCGCTCACGGACCACGGCGTGATGTATGGCGCCATTGAACTGCTGAAGTGCTGCAAAAAGGCGGGGATCAAGCCGATCATTGGCAATGAGATGTATGTGATCAACGGCAGTTTGGAGGATCCGCAGCCGAAGAAGGAGCGGCGTTACCACCTGGTGTTGCTGGCAAAGAATGCCACGGGCTATCGCAATCTGGTGAAGTTGACGAGCCTCTCCCATCTGCGGGGCATGCGGGGTCGGGGAATCTTTGCCCGCGCCTGCATCGACAAAGACCTGCTGAAGCGCCACAGCGAGGGCTTGATCGCCGCCACCGCCTGCCTGGGGGGCGAAGTGCCCCAGGCGATTCTGCAGGGACGGCCGGATGTGGCCCGGGAGGTGGCGCGCGGGTATCAGGAGGTGTTTGGCGAGGATTACGTGCTGGAAATCCAGGACCACGGCGGCCTGGAAGACCGGATCGTGAATGTGGAAATGGCGCGGATCGGGGCGGAGCTGGGCATCGAGCTGATCGCCACCAACGACGCCCACTATCTGAGCAGTGGCGATGTGGAAGCCCATGACGCCCTGCTCTGCGTGTTGACGGGGAAATTGATCAGCGATGAGAAGCGCCTGCGCTACACCGGCACGGAATATCTGAAAAGCGAAGAGGAGATGGGCCATCTGTTTGCCGACCATCTGGAGCCGGAAACAATCCAACGGGCCATCGCCAACACCGGCCGCCTGGCGGAGCGGGTGGAGGACTACGACATTCTGGGCCGCTCCCAGATGCCGCGATTCCCCATCCCGGAAACCCATACAGCGAGCAGCTATCTGAAGGAGGTCACGCTTGATGGGCTGCGGAATCGGTTGCACCTCAGCAAGGAGGAGGCCGCGCCCGACAACTACGCGGAACGGATGGAATTTGAGTTGAAGGTGATTGAAGAGATGGGATTTTCCACCTATTTCCTTGTGGTTTGGGATTACATTCGGTTTGCGCGGGACAGCGGCATCGCGGTGGGTCCGGGGCGTGGATCCGCGGCGGGATCGCTGGTGGCCTATGGGCTGGGAATCACGAACATCGACCCGGTGAAGCATGGGCTGTTGTTTGAGCGTTTCCTGAATCCCGAACGCAAATCCATGCCGGATATCGACACCGATTTCTGCATTGAGCGTCGCGGCGAGGTAATTGATTATGTCACCAAGCGCTATGGCGAAGACAAGGTGGCTCAGATCATCACCTTCAACCGCATGACATCCAAGGCGGTGTTGAAGGATGTGGCGCGGGTGTTGGACATTCCCTATGGCGAAGCTGATCGGCTGGCGAAATTGATCCCAGTGGTGCGGGGGAAACCTGCGAAGCTGGCGGAGATGATCGGGACGGAATCGCCAGCACCTGAATTTCGCGAGAAGTATGAAACTGATCCCAAGGTGCGCCACTGGGTTGATCTGGCACGGCGGATTGAGGGCACAAACAAAACCTTTGGCGTTCATGCGGCGGGCGTGGTGATTGCGGCGGATCCCCTCGATGAATTGGTGCCACTGCAACGCAACAATGACGGCCAAGTGATCACGCAGTATTTCATGGAAGACGTGGAATCCATGGGCCTGCTGAAGATGGATTTCCTCGGCCTGAAGAATCTAACAATGATCGAGAAAGCCACCTCCTTGATCGCCAAAAGCCAGAACAAAAAGCTGGACATGGATGCGCTGCCTCCGGAAGATCCAGCCACATTTGATCTCCTGGCCCGCGGCGATCTGGAAGGCATCTTTCAGCTGGAATCCAGCGGCATGCGCCAGATCGTGAAGGATCTCAAGCCCTCTTCCCTGGAGGACATCTCCTCCATCCTGGCGCTTTATCGGCCAGGCCCGTTGGATGCGGGGTTGATTCCGAAGTTCATCAACCGTAAACACGGCCGTGAGCGGATTGATGTGGCCCATCCAAAGTTGTCACCCATCCTGAGCGAAACCTACGGGATCATGGTGTATCAAGAGCAGATCATGAAAATTGCCCAGGATCTGGCGGGCTATTCCCTGGGAGAGGCCGATCTGCTGCGGCGGGCGATGGGCAAGAAGAAGAAGTCGGAGATGGAAAAACATCAAGACATCTTTGTGAAGGGGGCGAAGGAACGGGGTGTGGATGAAGGAGTGGCCACCAGTTTGTTTGAGCAGATGGTTTTATTTGCCGAGTATTGCTTCAACAAAAGCCATTCCACGGCCTATGGCGCCGTGACCTATCAAACCGCCTATCTCAAAGCCCATTATCCCGTGGCCTACATGGCGGCCCTGTTGACGGTGAATGCGGGTGACACTGACAAGGTGCAGCGCTATATCTCCAATTGCAATGCCATGGGCATTCAGGTGTTGCCGCCGGATGTGAATGCATCTGGGGTGGATTTCACCCCGGTGGACAAGCGTATTTTGTTTGGGCTGAATGCCATTCGCAATTTGGGCGAGGGCGCGATCCGTTTGTTGATCGACAGCCGGGCGAAGGAGGGGCCGTTCCAGTCGCTGGGGGATCTGTGTGATCGGATTCCGCCCCAGCAATTGAACCGCCGGGCGTTGGAGGCCCTGATCCATTCGGGGGCGATGGATGGGCTGGAGCCAAACGGAAATCGGGCGCAGCTGATGGCGGATCTGGATCTGGTGTTGGAGTGGGCGAGCGGGAGGGCCAAGGATCGGGCCAGTGGGCAGGGCAGCCTGCTGGATCTCCTGGGGGGATCCTCGGAGGGGGCGCTCGCTGGCGCCTCTGAAGGCAGCGGTAGCCTGGCGCCGAAGGCGGCACCAAAGGCGGAATATGCGCCAACCGACAAGTTAAGGCTGGAAAAAGAGATCGTCGGCTTCTACCTCTCCGACCATCCGCTGAAGCAATGGAACGGCGCCCTGCGTCTGCTGGCGCCGATCGGGCTGGCCAGCCTGGAGGAGCAGGCGGATCGGGCAAAGATCAGCCTGCTGGCGATGGTGGCGGAATGCCGCCAGGTGACCACGCGCAAGGGCGATCGGATGGCGGTGTTGCTGCTGGAGGATCTCACCGGCTCCTGCGAAGCGGTGGTGTTTCCCAAGATCTATGGGCGCCTGGCCGACCACTTGATGGTGGATGCCCGCCTGATGGTGTGGGCATCTGTGGATCGCCGCGATGATCGGGTGCAGGTGATTGTGGACGACTGCTGCAGCATCGAGGAGTTGCGCTATCTGATGGTGGAGCTGCCCGCCGAGCAAGCGGGCGACATCGCGATCCAACACCGCCTCAGGGAATGCCTCCTCCGCCACAAGCCCGACCAGGAGCTGGGCGTGACCCGCGTGCCGGTGGTGGCCAAGGTGCGCTCCACGGCCGGCAGCCGATTTGTGCGCTTGGGCCCCCAATTTTGCGTCAGCGATGGCGCTTCAGCGCTGCAAACATTGGAATCGGCAAAGTTTCAGGCGGCGTTGCTTGAGGCTTCGGTTTGTCCGGGGGATTGAGGCTGCGAGGGCTGGGGAGATGGGAGGAAGCTTTGCGCGCAGAGCGTTGGGGAAGGGAGCAGGAATCATGAGCCCAGGTGGTGAACTTTCCCACCATTGGTGTCAGCAGTCTCCAACGGCGTCACGACATCCTACTGGCCATGGCCCTCAACAAGCCTTCCGCCACTGGCAGGGAACAGTTTCGTGATCTCTCCACTTTAATCCAGGCGTCTTACAAGGATCATGTTTACGAGCCACGGCCAAGACTTGGGCCAGGCAAGTGCAGTTCCATTTTCTGGAAGACAACCTCTGACCCGGCGCTGATCTTGGTCAGACGGGCTCCGATTGAGCCAACTCCGAGAGGACTCGAGAAGAGGGCGGCAGGCAAATATAAACAAGCCGACCCGCTCAAGCCTATTCGAATGCGACTGATGATAGCATCTACCAACGTGCAATCCAACAAGTCCGTTCATGACGGAACAAGAAATTGAAAGCAGCCTGATCGCGAGGCTGAAAGGCCTGAAATACAGCTATCGCGCCGATATCAACAGCCGCTCTGCGCTTGAGATGAACTTTCGCACGAAGTTTGAAGACCTGAACCGTGTCAAGTGAACCGATGGGTAGTTTGCGCGTCTGCTCGATGAGATCATCAAGACGGATGTTTTCCCGCTGCCAAGGAGTTGCGCAACATCAACGCCTTCACGCGCGAAGACGGGACACCACTCAACTACTCCCTGGTAAACCTCAAGGATTGGTACAAAAATCACTTTGAGATCATCAACCAACTGCGCATCAATACAGACAATAGCCATCACCGCTATGACGTGATCCTGCTGATCAATGGCGTACCTGTTGTGCAGATTGAGCTGAAGAGCCTCGGGATCAATCCTCGCCGGGCCATGGAGCAGATCGTGGAATACAAAAACGATCCCGGCAATGGCTATTCGCGAACGCTGCTCTGCTTCCTGCAGCTCTTCATCGTCAGTAATCGCGACCGCACCTATTATTTCGCCAACAACAACGCCCGTCACTTTGCCTTTAACGCTGAAGAACGCTTTCTTCCTATTTACGAGTTTGCTGGCGAAGACAACAAGAAAATCACTCATCTTGACGACTTCAGCGAGAGATTCCTGAAGAAATGTGATCTGGGTCGCACCATCAGCCGCTACATGGTGCTGCTTGCTGGTGAACAAAGACTGATGATGATGCGCCCTTACCAAATGTATGCCGTTCAGCACATGGTGACGTGCATTAACGAGAACAATGGTAACGGCTTCATCTGGCACACCACCGGCAGCGGCAAGACGCTCACCTCTTTCAAGGCGTCCACCCTGCTCAAGGAAAACGAGCACATCCACAAGTGCGTCTTCGTCGTGGACCGCAAGGATCTCGACCGCCAGACCCGCGAGGAGTTCAACCGGTTCCAGGAGGGCTGCGTCGAGGAGAACACCAACACGTCAGTTCTCGTACGCCGTCTGCTCTCAGAAAACTATGCGGACAAAGTGATTGTCACCACAATCCAGAAGCTCAGCCTGGCGCTGGATGAAAGCAGCAAGCACATCAAGCAGCGGAAGAAGAACGAACAGCCCACCTACAAAGAGCTGCTGGAGCCGCTGCGGGACAAGCGCATTGTGTTCATCTTCGACGAATGTCACCGTTCCCAGTTCGGGGAGAATCACAAGGCCATCAAGGCATTCTTCCCCCGCGCCCAGCTCTTCGGCTTCACTGGCACGCCGATCTTTGAAGCCAACGCCAGCTTGCAGAAGATCGAGGACACCACGGCCACCATGGGCACCACGCCAGACCTGTTTCAAAAGCAGCTCCACGCTTATACCATCACTCACGCGATTGAGGACGGGAACGTTCTGCGCTTTCATATTGATTACTTCAAGCCTGAGGGCAGCAACCCTCCCAGTCCTGGTGAAGCCATCGCAAAGAAGGCGGTGATTGACGCGATCCTGAAGAAGCACGATGCCGCCACCGCCAGCCGTCGCTTCAATGCCATTCTCGCCACTGCGTCCATCAATGACGCCATCGAATATCACAGCCTGTTCAAAACCATGCAGGCCGGAAACCAGGCGGCCGATCCCGACTACAAACCGCTGAACATCGCCTGTGTCTTTTCACCACCCGCCGAGGGCGACCCCGATGTCAAGCAGATTCAGGAAGACCTGCCCCAGGAGCAAGCCGATAACGTGGTCGACCCCGAGGGCAAGAAAGCCGCACTGATGGCCATCCTCGCCGATTACAATGGCCAGTACGGCACAAACCAACGGCTAAGCGAGTTTGATCTCTACTATCAGGACGTGCAGAAGCGCATCAAGGACCACCAGTGGCCGAACAGCGACTATCCCGCCGCAAAAAAGATCGATCTCACCATCGTCGTTGACATGCTGCTGACCGGCTTTGATTCCAAATATCTGAACACGCTCTATGTCGACAAGAACCTCAAACACCACGGCTTGATTCAGGCCTTCTCCCGCACCAACCGCGTGCTCAACAACAGCAATCCCTATGGAAACATCCTCGATTTCCGCCAGCAGCAGGATGCCGTGGATGCCGCCATCACGCTTTTCTCCGGAGAGAACAGCGGCAAAGCGGCGCGGGAGATCTGGCTGGTGGAACAGGCTCCTGTGGTCATCGGGAAGCTGGAGGCCGCTGTTCAGAAGCTGGAGGCCTTCATGAAGAGCCAGGGGCTCGACTGCGCTCCCTCCGCCGTGGCCAATCTGAAGGGTGATGCCGCCAAGGCCGCTTTCATTGAGCGTTTCAAGGACATCCAACGGCTGAAGACCCAGCTCAACCAATACACAGGTCTCATGGAGGAAGACCAAGCCTGCATCGAGCAAATACTGCCGGAAGACAGCCTGCGCGGCTTCAGGAGTCAGTATCTGGAAACGGCGAAACAGCTCAGAGAGCAGCGGGGGAACACTGGGGCTGATGGACCCTCCAGGGATGGCCCATCGATCAGCTGGATTTCGAGTTCGTTCTGTTCGCTTCTGCCGTCATTGATGACGACTACATCATGGGGCTCCTCGCCAAGTTCTCCGAGAAGGGTCCCGGCCAGGCGAAGATGACCCGCGAGGAACTCATCGGCCTGATCAGCGCCGATGCCAAGTTCATGAACGAGCGGGACGACATTGCCGACTACATCGGCACGCTGCAGGCGGGCGAAGGCCTCAGCGAAACCGCCATCCGCGAGGGCTACACCCGCGTCAAGGCCGAGAAGAGCGCCAAGGAACTCGCCGCCATCGCCACAAAGCACGGCCTCGCCACTGCCGCCCTGCAAACCTTCGTGGATGGCATCCTGGCGCGCATGATCTTCGATGGCGAACAGCTCAGCGACCTGATGGCCCCGCTCGACCTCGGCTGGAAAGCCCGCACCCGGGCCGAACTCGCCCTCATGGCCGACCTGCATCCCCTCCTCAGCAAACGCGCGGGAGGGCGTGACATCTCAGGGCTGAGTGCCTACGAAGCTTAACCACTCACCGCATCATGGAAACCAACCAGGTTCAGCAACTCACCGCGACCTTCGAAGGACACGCCCAACAGTCAGAGAATGGCGTGGAATACTGGCTGGCTCGTGATCTGCAGCACCTTCTCGGCTATGCCGAATGGCGAAATTTTAATCAAACCGCCATTCCCAAGGCAAACGGCCTGCGAGGTTTCCGGGCACCGCCCGGCCGACCATTTTGTTGGCGTCAACAAAATGGTCGGGATCGGCTCTGGCACTCAGCGTGAGATCCATGATGTCATGCTCACCCGTAACGCCTGTTATCTGGCGCGTGCCAGATGCTCGTCCCCTCGCCGACTCCGCCCCCACCATCATTCTCAAGGCAAAGACTTTGCCACCGAGATCACCATCCACAATGCTCGCACCCACCAGATGGGCAACGAACCGGAGATTTTGCGAGAGCACGTCACCAACAACGCCGCCGCGCGTCACACCCTCCTCAGCCGAGGCATCCGCCCGGAGACCCTTCCCGCCGTTGAGGATGTGAAGAAAGTGGAAAGCCCTCTGACCTCTGACGAAAAGAAAGCCTTGAAGAACCCCGATCAATTGGAAGGCGAATGAAGAACTCAGCTTTCATCAGCAGTAAGCCCGAAACCAATGCCACGAAGGAAGAGGCATGGTCCGCGCTCGTGCCGAGGCTGCGGTTTCCAGAGTTTCGGGACACAGAAGCTTGGGAGCAGAAAGAAGTAGGCGACCTATTTCAAGTGGCCCGAGGAGACGTTCTTTCGATGAAGCTGGTGCACAATGAGAAGACCGAAGCAATGCCGTATCCCGTTTACTCCTCGCAGACGAAAAACAATGGATTGAGTGGCTTTTATTCTAAGTATCTCTTTGAGGACGCAATCACATGGACACCGGATGGGGCAAATGCAGGGGACGTGAACTACCGGCCTGGCAAGTTCTTTTGCACCAATGTTTGCGGCGTGCTGCTCTGCTCAAAAGGGTTCGCAAACCCCTGCATTGCCGCACGAATCAGTAGCGTCGCCAGAAAATATGTCTCCTATGTGGGAAATCCCAAACTCATGAATGGTATCATGGGCAAGATTCCGATTCCATTGTCTCCAATCCGCGAGCAGCAGAAAATCGCTGAATGCGTGTGTTCAGAGGACGAGCTGATAGCGGCCCAAGCCCGAAAAGTGGAGGCGCTCAAGACCGATAAAAAAGGGCTGATGCAACAGCTTTTCCCCCGCGAAGGCGAAACCCAACCCCGGCTCCGCTTCCCCGAATTCCAAAACTCCGGAGAGTGGAGTAAAGAATCACTAGACAACCTCCTCCACTTCCAAGACGGCTTTGCCTTCAAATCAACTGATTTCGTGAAGGAAAACCATGATGCAACCCAAGTTATCCGCATCACCGACATAAACAACAAAAACACCAACGCCGACAAGGTTTACATTCCCACCGCATTCCTAGAGCAAAACAAGCTGGTTAAGTATCGAATCGATGATGGCGACCTGCTTTTAAGCCTCACAGGGGCGGCGGGCTTCAATTTCTTCTTCTGGAATGGTGGGCCCGCTGTAATCAACCAATGGACTGCGAAAGTAACCGTCAAGAAAAAGTCGGTGCATGCTCTACTGCGGCTCTTGGAGCCATTGATTCACGAAAAGATCAATGAACGAGGGGAAGGTCAGAACAACAACCTATCCAAAGAGTTCCTGAGCACAATTAGCCTCCGGGTTCCCGAATCTGAAGAACAACAACGCATCGCCTCCTGCCTCAGCAACCTCGACGCCCTGATCACTGCCGAAACCCAGAAGCTCGCAGCCCTCAAGACCCACAAGAAAGGCCTGATGCAGCAGCTCTTCCCATCCACGGGGGTTGATGAACTATGAATGACCTGATCCTCTACACCAAAGACGACGGTCGGAGCCAGATCATGCTGCAGGCCAAGGACAACACCGACTGGCTGTCGCAGTTGGAGATGGTCGAACTGGTTGATGCCACCAAACAGAACATCTCCCTGCACTTCAGGAATCTTTTGAAGGAATGGGCATGAGAGCCAGCGGCATCTGTCAAGGAATCCTTGACAGTTCAACTCGAAGGCAGCCGCGAGGTGCAGCGTCCCAGCAACCTCTACAACCTCAACGCCATTCTGGCCGTGGGCTTTCGCGTGCGCTCGCCCCACAGTGTGCAGTTCCGCCTTGGCTTCCTTGCCAATGAGCCATTGCTGACATGAGCTTATCTGAAGAAGCAGCCCTAAGCACAAAAACGATCAAAGATTGCTTTGGATTTGCGGTGAGGCTGACGGTTGAACGCATGGCGCACATTCTGGAACATCCTGAAATGAATGAGATGCGCACCGAGATCGAGCAGGTTTTGGCTGCGCCGCAAATCGTTCACCGTTCCCGTTCTGAAGAGCAGTGCGGTTGTTTTATGCGCTCTACCCGGAGACGATCGTCGGTGGCAAATGGCTGTGTGTGGTTGTAAAATACCCCAGTAGCGATGCCTTCGTCATCACCGCCTAGCTGACCGACAAACCCAAGACTGGAGCATCATTATGGCCGGTAAGCTAAAAGTGTGGTTTGATGCGGAGGCGCATTTCCTGGAAGTTTGCTTCTCAGATGCCCCTGGCTATGAAAAACAAACCGACCATGATGCCGTCATGGTACGGGTGGATGCTGAGGGCCACGTGATTGGATTCAGCATTCTGGGCGTCAGCCAGTTCAAAAAAGACAAGCCTCTGGAGGCCGAACTGGTTTCCGCCTGAGGCATGAGCTGTGCGCCCACCTCCCCATGAGCGACTCCACCCAACAACAACTCGGCAACACCCTCTGGACGATCGCCGACAAGCTGCGCGGGGCGATGAACGCGGACGACTTCCGCGACTACATGCTGTCGTTCCTCTTCCTCCGTTATCTGTCGGATACCTACGAGCTGGCCGCAGCCAGAGAACTCGGCAACGATTATCCAGAGCTTGAATCCGATAGCTATCTGGTGCCGCTCAGCATTTGGTATGAACTCAACGCGGATGACATCGAAGCCTTTGAAAAACAAATGCGTCGCAAGATCTATTATGTGATTAAACCCCAATATCTCTGGACAACCATTGCGCATCTGGCTCGCACCCAGAGCGACGATCTCCTCAACACTCTTCAGACTGGTTTTAACTACATCGAGACCGAATCATTTGAGAGCACATTTCAAGGGCTATTCTCCGAGATCAACCTGGCCTCCGATAAGCTGGGCCGCACCTATGCCGATCGCAACGCCAAGCTCTGCGCCATCATTCAGAAAATCGCCGATGGTTTGGCGGAATTCTCCACGGACATCGACGCCCTTGGAGATGCCTATGAATACCTGATTAGCCAATTTGCGGCAGGTTCCGGCAAGAAGGCAGGTGAGTTCTACACCCCTCAGCAGATCTCCGACATTCTTTCCGGCATTGTCACCCTCGACAGCCAAGAGCCGAGTAGCGGCACGAGGAAACGGCTGGAGAGTGTGATGGATTTTGCCTGCGGTTCCGGCTCCCTGTTGCTCAACGTTCGCAAGAAGGTGAACACAGCCGGTGGAACCATCGGCAAGATCTATGGGCAGGAAAAGATCATCACCACCTACCAAAACCGCAGCGAAGAGCCCCGCTACTCTCGCCGGGTGACGATGGAGGAGATCAAGAAGAATGATTTCAACCTCAACATCAGCCGCTACATCAGCACAGCCACAGCAGAGGAGGAAATCGATTTGCGCATGGTCAACTCTGAATTGACCTCCTTAGAGCAAAGCATTTCTGATGCGCACGAGAAACACAATGCCTTTCTCAAGGAGTTGGGCCTTCCCCTCTTGCCATGAGCTTTTTAATCGCCGATGGCGACCAGATGCGGGGGGCTCCAGATCTTGCTGATTCAAATCCAGTCTTTCGCGCGGAGGGTCGGGTGCCACGAGTGGTCAGCACACCATCAGCTCTCTGCTCCGCCACCTCAGAGAGCGAATAGGCCAACCGCAAAGCCGCCAAGCCCTTGGAAGGCATCAAAGCGATCGAGGCCCAGCCGGCGGTAGAAAGATCCATGGAACAAATCCCCTTCCAAGCTCTTCACTCCCTTCAAGCCGAACCGTTCCCCTCCCCCTGAGCCCCCTGCCGCAGGGCCCGCAGGGAAGTTTTGATGCGGCTGAGGTTGAGGGGAATCTGCTCGGTGCCGATCAGGGTGCCGGGGGCATCTTCCCAGCTGGCGGAAAGCACGCCGTAGCTCAGGCCCAGCAAGCCCAACAAAAAACAACCCCCCGAGGCCAACAATGTGGCGGAAGGAGGGATGTCCAGAAGATGGCGGCTGACGAGCACATAGCTGGCGACAAACACCCCCATGCCGAGCAGGGTGGGGACGCCGGTGGCGATGGCGATGCGGCGGGCCATCCGGTTGGCCACCGCCTCCGGAATGGCCTGCTGTGTGCGGACACGGGGGGGCTTGGCGGGCGACTTCGGGGCCGGGGCTGCCCCCAGGCCACGGGCATGGCGCGGATTGGCGTCGGTGGCTTTCGGTTTGGCTTTGGGGGCGCGGCGCTTCCGATCAGGCATGGGGGGAGGGATCAGCCGCGGATGCCGAGCTTCTCAATCAGGGCCGCGTAGCGCTCCTCGCTCTGCTCACGCAGATAACCCAGCAGGCGCTTGCGGCGCCCGATCATCTTCAGCAGCCCCTGGCGCGAGGAGAAGTCGTGGATGTTCTTCTGAAGATGGGTGCTGAGCTGGCTGATCCGATCGCTGAGCATGGCCACCTGCACCTCCACAGAACCGGTGTCGGTGCTGTGTTGCTGGTGGGTATTGATGAGTTCCTGTTTGCGAAGCGTGGGGAGCGGCATGATCAGCGCTGGGCTCTAAGCAGTCAATCATTCATCCTAGCGGGTGGCTTTCACCTCCCTCAGGCCACCGACCGCGACAGCCAGCGCAGGCAATCCCCCAGCCATCGCTCCGGATCCGCCGCCGGATCCAACCCCCCGGCAGCCACCGCCCGCAGGGCCGCCTGGATCTCCCTCGGGTCGTAGCCCATGGCCAGCAGGGTGCCGTGGATCTCCTCCCCGAGCCCGCCCCCGCCCATGGCCGCCCCCGCCGCCGCGCCATCGAGGTCGGCCGGGGCCAGGCCCGGCACCAGGGGGCTGAAGCGTTGCGGCAGCTTCTGGCGCAACTCCAGACAGAGCCGCTCCGCCGTGCGCTTGCCCACCCCGGGCGCCTGGCTCAACCGCCGCCCATCCCCCTCCACGATGGCCGTCACCAGTTCCGCGACGTCCATCGCGCTCAGCAGGGCCATTCCCATCTGGGGACCGACCCCGCTCACGGCGACGAGCTCGCGAAACAGATCCCGTTCCAGGCGGCTCTCGAAGCCGAACAACGTCCAGCCGTCGTCCCGGATGCTCTGATGCACATGCAGGGTCAGCGCACTGCCCTCCGGGGGCAACCGCCCCCACAGACGCTGACTGATCTGCACCTCATAGCCCACCCCCTGACAGATCAGGAGCAGACCGCAGCGGCTGGCCTGCTGCCACGGGTCGGCCACCTCTCCCCGCAACCAACCGATCATCGCAACCCCGAGCACGCTTCCATGGTGCCCTGTCTGCCAAGGGGCATCCATCGCTAGCGTCGAGCCAGTGTGCTCCGCCCGCGTGCCCGGCCGCCGCCCCATCGCCCCCTCCCCAGCCCCCGTTCGCTGGTGGCGGCGTTGGACCCGGGGCGCCCTCCAGCTGGCCCTCGTCACCCTGCTCGCCTGCGGCCTCACGGGCTGCCTCGCCCCCGGCGGTCCGCCCCAAGGCACCCTCCTCAACGCCCTGGCCCTGCAGATCCAGCTCACCCAGGCCGATGTGGCCCGCGCCCTGGGCCTGGCCAGCGTCGGCACCCCCCTCGTCAGCCGGGTGCGGGTGGAGCGTCAGGAGTCGGTCACGATCGGCGACAGCGCCGGCCTGCGCGTCAGCGGCCGGTTTGACTGGCGCCTCGGCAAGGATCCCTTCCGGGTGGACGCCCCCTTCGAAATCTTTCTGGAGCGGGGGGCCCGGGGCGAGAGCTGGCGCCTGGCCCGCCCCGCCGGGCCCGCCCCCGAAGGCGGCCAGGAATGGCTCACCTATCCCCTGCCCCTGCGGCCGGGCGACGCCCTGCCTCCAGCGGCCTGAGCCCCGCCGCCAGCGGGACGCGCCGCGCACAATGGGGGACTCCGCCGCTGGGTTCCCCGTTGGCTCTCCCCCGCCTGCATCCCCGCACGATCGAGGCGGTCAAGGAGCGGGCCGACATCGTTGATGTGGTGGGGGAGCATGTGCTCTTGAAGAAGAAGGGCCGGGAATTCGTTGGCCTCTGCCCCTTCCACGACGACAGCTCCCCGTCGATGACGGTGTCGCCGGCCAAGCAGATCTACTACTGCTTCTCCTGCGGCGCCGGCGGCAACGCCATCAAGTTTCTGATGGAGCTGCGGCGCTCCAGCTTCAGCGATGTGGTGTTGGAGCTGGCGCGCCGCTACCAGCTGCCGGTGGAGACCCTGGAGGGTCCCCAGCAGGAGCGCCTGCGGCAGCAGCTCACCCGCCGCGACCAGCTCCATCGGGTGCTCACCCTGGCGGCCGGGTGGTTCGCGGCCCAGCTCCGGGCGCCCGAGGGGGCCAAGGCCCTGGCCTATCTCAAAGACTCCCGCAGCCTGAAGGAAACCACCCTGGCCGACTTCCAGCTGGGCTATGCCCCCGATCGCTGGGACGGGCTCCTGCGCCACCTCAGCCAGGTGGAGGGCTTCGACCCCGAGCTGCTGGAGGCCGCTGGCCTCGTGGTGGCCCGCAAGGGGGGAGAAGGGTTCTATGACCGCTTCCGCCATCGCGTGATGGTGCCCATCCGGGATCGCCAGGGCCGGGTGATCGGCTTCGGCGGGCGCGGCCTCGACGGCGCCGAGCCCAAATACCTCAACTCGCCGGAAACGGAGGTGTTCGCCAAAGGCCAACACCTCTTTGCCCTCGATCGAGCGGCCGATCCCATCCGCCGGGCGGATGCGGCCGTGGTGGTGGAGGGCTATTTCGATGCCATCAGCCTCCATGCGGCGGGCATCACCCACGCGGTGGCGGCCCTCGGCACCGCCTTGAGCCAACAGCAGATCACCCAGCTCTGCCGCTGCTGCGACAGCAAGCGCCTCGTGCTCAACTTCGACGCCGATCGGGCCGGCGTGCGGGCGGCGGAGCGGGCCATCGGCGAGGTGGAACATCTGGCCCTGCAGGGCCAACTCGACCTGCGGGTGCTGGGGCTTCCCGACGGCAAGGACGCCGATGACTACCTCCAGCGCCATGGCGCGGCCGCCTATCGCGCCCTGCTGGAGGAGGCGCCCCTCTGGCTGGACTGGCAGATCGAGCAGGTCCTGGCTGGCCGGGATCTCTCCCAGAGCGATCAGTTTCAGCAGGCGGTGGCGGCCCTGGTGGCCCTGCTGGGCAAACTGCCCCAGAGCGCCGTGCGCAGCCGCTACCTGCAGACGGTGGCGGAACGGCTCTCCGGTGGCCAGGCCCGGCTGGCCCTCCAACTGGAAGCCGATCTGCGCCAGCAGGTGAAGGGCCAGCGCTGGCATGGGCGCTCCAGCCGCTGGGACACCCCCGCCACCGGCGGCATCCAGGAACGGGCGGAGGCGGAGATCCTGCTGCTCTATCTCCACTGCCCCCTCCTCCGGGGCGAGATCCGCCAACACCTGCGGAGCTGGGAACAGGAGGATTTCTGCCTGCGTCCCCATCGCCGCCTCTGGGCGCTGGTCACCGAACTGGAGGAAGGCCACCTCGGGGCGGAGCGGCTGGAGGCCATCACCCGCGGCGGGGAAAACGGCGACGCCCTGGCGGATCTCCCCCTGGCCGAGCTGCTCACCGCCCGGCTGGCCATGGAGGAGCAAGGCGAAGGGAAGGGGGAAGACCTCTTGGATCGCTTCATGCCCCTCCTGGAGCCCAACGAACTCCAGCGGCAATCGTTTCATCAACCGCTCCACCATCTGCGCGGGGCCATCGCCAGCCGGGCCCGGTTGAGCGCGGAGAAACGCTGCCGCCATCTGCTCGATGCCTGGCAGGCCCAGCGCCTGCACACCCTGGAACAGTGCCTGGCCCGCCTGCTGAAGGAGGACGCCAGCGAAGAGGACACAGAAGGGCCCGGCGGCGGCGCCCCGGCCCTCGACATGGAAAGCCAACTGCAGCGCCTCTTTGACACCCTGAATCAGGACGCCCTGCGCCTCCAGGCGGAGTACTACGCCGAGCGCCGCCACCTGCGGGATCTCGATCAACACCGGCGCACGGATCTGGTGGACATCGTGTGCACGAATTGATGCGGATCCCTTCCCATCCGCCTCGGAAGAAGCGTCGGCCCTCCGCCGCCACCTAGGGTTGAGCCAACCATCGGGGCGCCCCATGACCAGCCCTCCCGCCAGCTCCCTCTCCCCTGGCTTTCCCATCCCCGACGATGAGGAAGAGCGCCTGCGGGAGTTGGATCGCCTGGGCGTGCTGGGCACCACCGGCGACCTCCACATGGACCGCCTGGTGGAGCTGGCCACGCTCACCTTCGGTGTGCCCATGGCGGCCATTTCCCTGGTCACGGCCCATCGCCAGTGGTTTCTGTCCCAGAAGGGCCTGCCGGTCAACCAAACGCCCAGGGAGGTGGCCTTCTGCGCCCACGCCATCATGAGCACCCGGGTGATGGTGGTGCCCAATGCCCTGGAAGACGACCGTTTTCGCAGCAATCCCCTCGTCACGACAGACCCCCGGATTCGTTTTTATGCCGGCGCGCCCCTGCGCAGCAACCATGGCCACAATCTCGGCACCCTCTGCGTGATTGACCGTCAGCCCAAGCAGCCGACACCCCAACAGCTGCGGCAGTTGGAGCTTCTCTCGGAGCTGGTTATTCGAGAGCTGGATTTGCGCCGGCAGATCGCCCTCTGCCCCGTGACGGGCTTGCCGATTCGCCAACGCTTCCTCCGGATGGCCGCCCAGGAAGTTCTGAAGGCCAAGGCGGAGGGCAAACATCTGTCTCTCCTGCTTTACGACGTTGACAACTTCCGCACGATCAACAACCGTTGGGGGCACCAGGCTGGCGACAACATGCTGGCCGACCTCTGCAAGATGAGTCGGCAGTTTCTGAAAGAGAAGGATTTCGCCGGCCGGTTGGGGGATGGAGAATTTGCCCTGCTCCTGGTGGACAGCTCCCGCGAGGATGCTCTCAACACGGCCGAAACGCTCCGCCACGCCGTCTCCACCATGCCCGGCGTGCACAGCCATTCCGATGTGCGGCTTCACATCAGCGGTGGTCTCACCGGTCTGGGTCCCCGGGACCAGGGGTTCGAGGATCTGCTCCAGCGGGGCGAGCAGGCCCTCCACCTGGCCAAGAGCAACGGTCGCAATCAAATCGCCTCGTTGTTCGACGGCGCCTGACCTCAGGTCCACACCACCGGCACATCCTCCAGCCGGGTGGTGGCGGAGCGGGACAGGCGGGAGCGGCGCATGGCCCAGGGGGCCCGCAGGCCGCAGGCCGCCCACTGGATGGTGCCGCGGCCGTGGCGCGCGTTGAGGGCATCAATGGTGGCGAGCAGGGCCTGGCGGCGCTCCTGATGGGCGGGGGACAGGGGGGCGAAGAGGTGGTGCTGCAGCTGATCCGCCGGTTGGAGCGCCTGCAGGAGCACCCCCGCCTTCCGCAGGGGGTGCTGGGGGCGGAAGAGCCGGTCGGCCAGGGGCAGGGCGGCCGCCAGAAGCACGGCGGTGTCGTTGCTGGCGAGGGGAAGGGTGACGGTGGCGGCATTGCTGTAGAACGGCCCCCCGCTGAAGGGGCTGCTGCGCACGAACACCGTGACGCTGCCGGCGCATTGCCGCTGGCGGCGCAGTTTTTCCGCGGCGCGGCTGAGGTAGGTGGCGATCGCCTCGCGCAAGTCGGCCGCCGTGGTGACCGGCGTGCTGAAGCTGCGACTGACGCAGGTTTCCTTTTTCGCCGGCGGCAGGGCCACCAAAGGCAGGCAGGCCTGCCCCCGCAACTCCCGCTGCAGGCGCAGACCCACCACGCCGCAACGCACACGCAACTCGCCAGCGGGCATGTCGCGCAGCTCGCGGGCATGGCGGATGCCGCGCAGGCGACACCAACGGGAAAGCCGACGACCAATGCCCCAGACATCCTCGATGGCGACGGCTTCCAACCAGGGATCGGGATCGGCCTCGGCCCCGAGATCCAACACCCCGGGCTGGGGCAAGGCGGTGGAGCGCTTGGCCAGGCGATTGGCGATCTTGGCGAGCACCTTGGTGGGGGCGATGCCCACGGCCACCGGCAGGCCCAACCGTTGCCGCACCGCCTGGCGCAGGGCCTGGCCCCAGGCGGTGAGATCCGCGCTGGCGCCATCCCCGGTGCGCGGCCGCCGCAGCAGGCCAAAGGCTTCGTCGATGGAGTAAATCTCCAGCTCTTCCACCCAACTTTCCAGCGTGGCCATGAGCCGCTGGCTCATATCGCCATAGAGGCTGTAGTTGGAGCTGCGCACAATCACGCCATGGCGCTCCAGCTGGGGTTGCACCTGAAAGAAGGGCGCACCCATGGGGATGCCAAGGGCCCGGGCTTCGGCGCTGCGGGACACGATGCAGCCGTCATTGTTGGAGAGCACCACCAACGGCCGCCCCAGCACGGCGGGATCCAGCAGAGCCTCGCAGGAGGCATAAAAATTGTTGCCGTCAATCAGGACAATGGCCAGGGAGGCGGCAGGAGGCATGGCCGGCGCAGGACAACGGGTCTCTTATTTTAGTACGGGTGAACCACTGAAAAAACAGGGCTCCCGGGCGGGCCGCCCAAGCTGTGGCAAGGGATCTGGGGACAGGGCAGGGCCGCATCAACAATTCCCCGCAGACAAGGCCCCGACATGGCGCAGGAGCGGAAGACAGGTTGCGGGGTTGATTGTTAAAGTGACGCCGCCAAAGGCAAGCCATCCGTGACCTGACATTTGATCCCTGACGCGGTGAAGAAAACAGGACAAGTCGCCTCCCGCCCTTCCGCGCCACATCCCTTGCCGGCATCAGCACACTCCCGATCGTTTCCGTCTCCCACGCCGCTCAACCATGCCTTTTTCCTTCCTGCGTCGCCGCGGCAACCTTGCCCGCCTGGGGGCAGGCTTCTCGGCAGCCGGCATGGCCCTCTCCCTCGCGGGTTGTGGCGAAACCCGCACCCTGAACGGCGCCGGAGCCTCCTTCCCCGCAGCGATCTACCAGCGATGGTTTCAGGATCTGGCAGGCAAGGGTCTGCGGGTGAATTACCAATCCATCGGATCCGGCGCGGGCGTGCGTCAATTCCTCTCTCGCACCGTGGATTTCGCCGCCAGCGACGTGCCGATGAAGGCGGACGAGATCGCCAAATTGCCCGGCGGGGTGGTGCAGATCCCGATGACAGCCGGGGCCATTGCCGTGGCCTATCAGCACAAAGGCTGTGCGCTGAAGTTGAACCGGGCTCAGCTCGCCGGCATCTTCCTGGGCAAGATCAACGACTACAGCCAGCTGGGTTGCGCCGCCAAGCCGATCAAGGTTGTCGTGCGCTCCGATGGATCGGGCACCACGGCCAACTTCACCGCCCACCTGGCCGCCATCGACCCCACCTGGAAGGAGCGGGTGGGCACGGGCAAGAGCGTGAAATGGCCCGTGGGCACGGGCGCCAAGGGAAATGAAGGCGTGGCCGCCCAGCTCGCCCAGGTGGATGGGGCCCTGGGCTATGTGGAAGCCGCCTTTGTGAAGCCCCCCCTGCAGGCCGCCGCCCTCACGAACGGATCCGGCCAGCTGGTGCCGCTGACGCCGCAAAGCGCGCGGGAGGCTCTCGGCTCGATCGATCTCGGTCCGGATCTCATCGGCCGCGACGCCAACCCCTCGGTGGGCTACCCGATCGTCACCTTCAGCTGGATCCTCCTCTACAAGACGGGCAATGGAACCAAGCGTGACGTGCTGAACACGGTGTTCAGCCACACCCTCTCGGAACCGGCCCAGGCGATGGCAGAGAACCTGGGCTTCATCCAGCTGCCTCCAACGGTTCTGGAGAAGGGCCGGGCGGCCCTGGCCACCCTCAGGCCCTGACGGCTGAGGGCCCCGGGCGACGGCGGCGACGGGTGACGCGCCCGGCGCAAGATGGGAAGGCGGGCCACGCAGCGCTCCCACTCTTTTCATGGATGGATGGGCCCGATCCCTGCAGCACAAGCAGTCCTTCCTCCCTGGAGGCCCAACGCCAGCCAGCGTGACAAAAAATGGCCAGATTCTCACCGGATCGGAGCCCGAGGAAGACAATTTTCAGGCCCCATTCCCCCAGCCTCGAGGGATGACCGTCCTGACTCCTTATCTGGAAATGGAGGCTGTCGAGACCTGGCTTGGCCCCCGCCAGGTGTTTCGCGACCTTTCGCTCTCGCTGTTCGCCGGTGAACACACCGTGGTGCTCGGTCCGAACGGATCAGGCAAAAGTTGCCTGGTCAAGCTGCTGAGTCGCGAGCTCTATCCCGTGGTGAAGGAGGGCTCCTGGCTGCGACTGTTCGGCGCGGAGACCATCCATCTCTGGCGGCTGCGGGCGCGCATGGGCCTGCTGACGCAGGATCCGCAGACGGTTGGACTTCGGGAGGTGCCTGCCCATGATGTGGTGCTCTCCGGTTTCCACGGATCGCTGAGCCCGGGCCGCCACATGCGGCCCACCGAGGCTCAACGCCAGCGGGTGGACACCCTGCTGGGGGAGATGGGCCTGGAGGATCTGGCGAGGCGGCCCTTCTTTCACCTTTCCGAAGGGCAGAAACGCCGCGTTCTCCTGGCGCGCGCCATGGTGCATGCTCCCGAGGTGCTTGTCCTCGATGAACCCAGCGAAGGGCTGGACATCCAGGCCCGACACCAACTGTTGCGGCAGCTGAGCCGGCTGGCGCAGGGGGGCACGACCCTGCTGCTGGTCAGCCATCGGATCGAAGAGATCATTCCGGAGATCCAGCGGGTGGTGCTGCTCAAGGAGGGCTCGATTGTGGGCGATGGACCCACCGCCACCTGGCTGCAGGATGGGCCTCTCAGTGCGCTCTATGGCCTGCCCCTGCGGGTGGTGAGCAGCGGAGGTTGCCGACAGGTTCTGCCGGCCTGAATCCGGGGGAAGTTCAGGGCCGCACCGGGCGGCGCGGGGAGCAGTCCCAAGCTGTGGCAAGGCTTTTCGAGGCTGTCGAAGGGAACCAGGCCGCAGAAGGGGGCTTGAACCGTAGAGCACTCCGCTGGCAACTCAGGGCCCGAGACACGAAAAGGCTGCGCCTGTGGCTTACAGAGGGAGCCAGCCCCTGGAGAGAGGGAATTCCGCAGGTGTTCCGCCCAGCAGTCATCGGAGCCTCTCCCCCTGAAGGCGGAGCCAGGGGCCGCCAAGGGCGCACCTTGCCCTCTCTGAGCCGCCAACGTTGACGATCGTTTCAGGTTGTCGCGGCGGCGGAGACGCTCCGTTTCGCCAACAGCAGCCCGCACAAGGTGGGCCGCACGAGCGTGAGACATGGCGAAAACTCTTGCCCTGAGAGGAGTTTGGCGATCGGGCCGACTGTGGGGAGGTGAACTTTTCGGCGCCCATCCGCCTGGACCGATCATCCCGGAACCGTTCTTTCTGGCTGCAGTAGACGAAAGGCCCTTTGACTCGTTACACTACAAGTGTTCTTTGGGGAACGAATCATGCTGACTGGACCTGACCTTCTCAGCAAAGTGAAAGAGCTGGGCGATGTCTCCAAATCGGAGCTTGTGCGTAGCTGCGGCTACGTCAGCACCAAGAAGGACGGCACGGAGCGCCTCAACTTCACAGCCTTCTATGAGGCGCTGCTGGAGGCAAAAGGCGTCAACCTCGCTGAGGGTGGCTCTGCCAAGGGGAAAGCGGGCCGCAAGCTCAGCTACGTCGCCACCGTGCAGGGCAACGGCAACCTGCTCGTGGGCAAAGCCTATACAGCCTTGCTGGACCTCAATCCCGGCGATGAGTTCGAGATCAAGCTGGGTCGCAAGCAGATCCGCCTGGTGCCTGCGGGCGCTTCCGAGGAGGATTGATTCGCGCCTGGCCGACCCGCTCGGGAGCCATGGGGTGGGAGCCTTCAGCCCCCACTCCCTGATTCTTTTTCGGCCTGACGGCACCCGGCGGTGACGCAACCACGTCACTGTGGGTTGTTCCGTCTCGTTCTTTTTACCGGGGCTTCCGCTCAGCGGTGGCTCCGGTAAGCCGCTGTTGATGTTGTCAACGGCATGGGCTTGGGTCGGGGGCTTGCGCCATGGTGGAAGTGGCACTGGCGATGGTGGAGAAGCAAGGGCATTGGCTGCTCCAGCTCCGGGATGACCTGGATTGGATCGTCGCGCCCGGTTGCTGGGGGTTGTTTGGCGGGCACCTGGAGCCCGGTGAAAGCCCGGAGGAAGCCTTGCGCCGGGAATTGCTGGAGGAGATCAGCTGGCGGGCTGGAACCGTTCAACACCGCTTCACCCACCGCAACACGGAACGGGTGCTCCATTTTTTTGCCACCACCCTCGACGACCCGTTGGACAGCCTCTGCCTGCGGGAGGGACAGGATCTGGTGCTGGCCAGCCTGGCGGAGCTGCGGCAGGGAGCGATCTGGAGCCCGGCGATCCATCAGTTCCGACCGTTGGCGCCCTCCCTCCAGCTGGCAGTGGCACACCTCGACGCCAGCTGACGACCTGACACGCTCCCGAGGCCCCTGTCCAGCGCCAACAAGAGAACCCCCCTGGGCCCACCAGGGGGGTTTACATTTCTAAACCTTCAGATAGGTAGCTCTGCTCAATCTGCTTGTGTCAGAAGATCACCACACATAGGGTGACCTCAGTCGGTCACCACCCTGAAATGAGCAGCCTGCAGTCCAGCCCCTTGTCCTCCAATCCAGGCGCCCGGGACGGAAGCCTGAATTTGGATTTCCTTCAGAATTTTGCCACCTCGGATGACCCGGTCGAGGCCTACTTCGAGTGCATCACCCAATGCTCCCTCGATGATGGAGAGTGCGTCACGGTCTGCACCTCCATCCTCAGGGAGCACACCTGAGCCTCAGAACCACTCGGCCACCGCCTCCTCCCGCGTGTTCACCCGAGCGTGGGGGGTGGTGCGAGTGAACTCCAAGGTGATGGAGCGGCGCTGTTCGCCATCCGCCGCCAACGCCCGAATCGGGTACTGCTGGTCGCCATCGGGGAAGGTGGCATGGAAATGGAACGTGCCATCGTCTCCCAAAGGAACCACGCGATCACCCACGCGGAGGGTGGCCGATGGCTCCGTCGCGCCGTAAACGATCAGTTCGGCATCGGCGACCAGCCAGAAGCTGCGCTGTCGCGCCGTGATGCCCGCGCCGGAAGCCTCCCGTCCGCTCGCCCACAGGCCGGCGGCCGACTGCTGGCCACCCGCGCCGAACAGGCCCTGATCCCCCTGTTCCTGGAACGCCTCCGAGCCCAGGCCAAGGCGGACACGGCTGGAGGAGGCCTGTTGGTACAGGCGCTCGTGGAGTCCCGGGGCGGAAAGGGGGGTGGACCATGGCGCCACCGCTTCCGGTTCGGAAAGGGTGAAGGGGAGCACGGGAACAACCAGCTCGTCCACTTCCGCAGGCATCCGCACCACTGAGGAGAACACGAGGGAAAACCAGCCCCCCTCCGCGGTCCGCCAACCCAGTTCCACCCGATAGTCGCGATCGCCCAGGGGCACGGGCAGATGCCATTCCCGCGAACCGGCGGCCACCACCACCTGTTGCAAGGCGTGCGGGAGAGCCTGGCCGTCCTCACGGCCGGTGACATCCGTCAGGCGCAGAGCCAGATCCTGGCCCCCGGCGGCCAGGGCCCGCTGCCGATCCTCATCCGCGATCTGCCAACGCACGATGGCCCACTGGTGATCCCTGGGCAGGAGAGTGACCCAGCTGGACACCGGTGGCATCGACACGGTGGATGGGTCCCCAGCCGTGGTTGGCATGGCGTCGGAGAGCGACGTGGAAGCCTGGAGGAAAGGGGTGGGGGAGCTCTCTTCCAGGAGGTCTCCTTTGGGAGAACGAACCGCGATGGCGGAAACCAGCTGCTCCCGAAGCATGCCGCTGTATCGCCAAATTCCCAGTCGCCGGGCCAGCTCGCGCAGCTGACTGAGACGCATCTGGGACAAGATGTCTTTGGAGAAGCCGAAGGACCCCATCAGGGCGGTTTGCAAAATTTTAAGAATTGTCCCTGATCTCGGCCCGTCCCACAGCCCATGTCAGCACTCCCTGATGCCCTGATCCCCAGAGGGGCAGGAGCGGACCGATTTGAGGGCTTCCAGGGGCCTCGGGGGAGAAAACACCCGCTTCACGGGCCGCCCAGGTGAGGGAACGGCAACGCAGGGGATCCCCCTCCACCCAGCCGGATCGGCCCGAGCCATCGGGTTCCGCGACCGGGGGGTCCGAGCCAGCTCTGACGCACAACCTGGCAACCGTGGTCGCTACATTCAACAGGCCGTCCCCAAAAGGAAGATGGGAGGCGGATCCACCCTGAGGCAGGGTTGTGCTGGCAGCGGCTGGCTTGAGGTTTGTCAAGATCAATGGACGAGCACAATGGATTTCACGCCCTATCTGCTGACTCCCGAAACGGGTTCATCCGAGGAGCGGTTGTTGTCCATGGACATTCCTGGTCGCATCGCCGTCGCGATGAAGGGAAGATTCTTGTTGCATGCTGTGTGTAAAGCCTTTAGTGAGAATCACCGCATCACCTGTGCGGTGACGGATCAGGGAAGCTGCCTGTCCTACCTGTCTGACGGATCTGAACCTGGATATGAATTGCTGATTTGCACTGATTATTTGGAGAATGGCAATGGCTTTGAGTTGGTCCGCTGTGCCAAACAAATTCACCCAAAATTACATTGCGTCCTCCTTGCCCTCGGAGATGTCATCCCTGCGGAACATGCTGAAGCCCCTTGGCTGGAGGCGGTGGTGGCTGAGGCTGACTTCGTGGAAGATCAGCAGCCACTGAAAGCGGCCGTTCTGGCTGTGATGGCTGGCCATCCCTATCGGAGCCCCTCCCTGCGCACAGGTCTCCTCCCCTATCTCAGTTGTCCCCGTCTCACACCGCGCGAATATCAGGTTCTTGATCTGCTGGCCGGCGGCATGAGTGATCGGGACATTGCCAAACGATTGATGGTCAGCGAAGAAACGGCCCACACCTACAGCAAGCGACTCCTGCAAACCCTCGGCGTGAACAATCGCCTCCAGGCGGTATTGAAAGGCATGCGCTGCGGCATGGTGCAGCTCTGAGGGAGGGCCAGGCCCATTGCCCCCAAACGGGGGCAGACCGGATGGGAGGCACTGGTCCATGCTTGAGGACATCGCGGAACCCGCCCCCCATGGTCCAGACCTCGCCGTCCTCCTCGACCCTCACCATCGGTGAGCTGCAGGCGGGTTATCCGCTCTATTGCAAAGCCCTGCGCATCTTGATCCGCGAAGAAAAAACGATGGAGCAAATCAAGCGGAGTGTCTGCTGGCACCGTTTGAGCACGCTCCACACCTGCATGCCCCGTCAGTACAAGGATCCGGAGCACCTCTACTTCCACCTGCGGCGTGAACTGAACCAGTGAGGTCTGGAGACGGCCGTGACAGGGGGTGGCATTAACCCCCTGTGTGCGTGCCCCTGTCATGGCTGCTCTCCAGAGTCCGGTCACTGCCGCTCCAGCGGTGGAAGACCGGCTGATCTCCTCCCTCATTGCCCTGATGGAACAGGGCACCGCCCCCTGGCGTCGCGAATGGGACGCCCAAAAGGGGGGCCATCATGTCAATCTCTTCTCGGGACGGTGTTACCGCGGAGCCAATCCCATCCTGTTGACCATCGGCTTGCACCAGCGGCGGGCCACCCTCCCCTATTGGTGTGGGGCTGGCGAAGCCAAATCCCATGGTCTGTCACCGAAACGGGGCAGCAAAGCGGTGATCGTGGTTCGTCCCCAGGTGCGGCGCCGTGGATCCACCGGGGAAGACCAGGGCGCCCAGCTTCCCCTGCCGCTGGGGCAGGAGGAGCAGCGCCAGCGCGAGGAACGAGACGAGCGGGCTTGGGTGCGCTACCAACCGGTGCCCCTCTTCAATGCCGAAGACCTTGTGGGTGAGGGGTTGGCCGGGCTGATCCGCGCGCGGCAGGAGGAGGAACAGCCCTTGCGGCGTTCCGAACCGGAGCGCCTTGCCCGTGCGGAGGCCGTGCTCCAAGCCTGGCCCGTGCCGGTCGCCCATGGCGGCGGCAAGGCCTTCTACAACCCGCGGGAGGATTGCATCCAGCTCCCCGATCGGCGGGCCTTTCATTCCGGAGCGGCCCTCTACGCAACCTGGGCCCACGAGGCCCTGCACAGCACGGGCCATGGGTGCAGGCTGGCGCGTGATCTCTCAGGGGAACTGGGCAGTGAGGCCTATGCCCGGGAGGAGTTGGTGGCGGAGCTCGGGGCTGTGTTGCTGGGCGAGCGGCTGGAAATCGGCAGTGATGTGCATAATCACGCCGCCTATCTGGCGGAGTGGATCCAACTGCTGCGCCAATCTCCGAAGCTGCTCTACAAAGTGTTGAGCGAAGCCCGCCAGGCGGCTGATCTGATCAGCCCCCCCGAGCTTCCCGGGGGGTCCGACCCGCAACGGAGGTCGGACGCCCAAGGCTGACAACGCTCAAGCGGCCTGCCGTTCTCCCAGACTTTTCTGCAGAGCGGCATGGTCGCTTTCTCCCTCCCTGAGCAACTGCAGCAGATAGGTGCCGTAGCCGCTCTTGCGCAGGGGCATGGCCAAACGCTCCAGCTGTTCCGCGTTGATCCATCCCTGCCGCCAGGCCACTTCCTCGGGACAGCCCACCTTCAAGCCCTGGCGATGCTCCAGGGTGCGGATGTAACTGGCCGCCTCATGCAGGGAATCGCAGGTGCCGGTATCGAGCCAGGCCATGCCCCGACCCATCAGTTCCACCCGCAGCAGGCCTTCCTCCAGATACATCCGGTTCAGATCCGTGATTTCCAACTCGCCGCGTTCGGACGGCACGACCTGCCGCGCCCGATCGACCACGGTGTGGTCATAGAAGTAAAGACCAGTCACCGCATAGCGACTGCGGGGCTGGCTGGGCTTTTCCTCCAGGCTGGTCACCCGCCCATCCACATCAAAGGCGACAACGCCATAACGCTCTGGATCGCTCACCGGGTAGGCAAAGACGGTGGCTCCTGTGTTGGTGGAGTTGCTGGCCGTGAGCTGAGGGACCAGATCATGCCCATGGAACAAGTTATCTCCCAACACAAGCGAAGCCGGCGAACCAGCAAGGAAGTCAGCGCCAATCAGAAAAGCTTGCGCAAGACCATCGGGACTGGGTTGGATGGCATAATCGATAACCATGCCCCATCGACTGCCATCGCCAAGCAGCCGTTGGAAAGCAGGCAAATCGACGGGGGTGGTGATGATCAGAACTTCACGAATCCCAGCCAGCATCAATGTGGTGAGTGGGTAGTAGATCATCGGTTTGTCATAAACCGGCAACAGCTGCTTGCTTGTTGCTTGCGTGATCGGGTGGAGCCGCGTGCCACTGCCGCCGGCCAAAATGATGCCCTTTCTTGGCCGAACGGACGGATCCGAAGGCTGAGGGGATGGAAAGGTGATGGAACGCAATGAAGTCAAATTCCTTTCGCCAAACCTTTGGCGCTGGATTCTTACGCAAACATTAAACCATGATTCCCGCGCTGAGATGGGTCGCCCGGGCCACTGACCAGGGCAGCAGGGGGAAGAAAGCCGGAAACTTCGGGGCCAAGCCGCCATTGGCTAGCGCCAACCGCGCCCCGTCACCGGCACATGGGAGAGACGACGGCCAGCCGAGGGGAGCGCCACCGGGCTGGAGGCCAAGGGGGGCTCGGGCTCAGACCCGGTTGGTTCGGGGAAAGCCCCGGGCTGGCAGAGGTCGTCAATCAGCGCTTCAATTTTCTCTTCTGTGACATGTTCCATCATGTAGATGTGAGCATAGGAACGACGCTCACCACCCACAGGGATACCTTCACAACTGAGGGTGTACTTGGCAACGATCTCGGAATTCGGCTGCCGAAAGAGCACGGCCAGCGATAAAGGTGAGCGATGGACCCAGAGGTCCTGCTTCAGCGTCTCCTGCAACCAACGCAGTCGACCCTCCGCAAAGGCAGCCATGGCTTCACAACGCAGGGCGCGGTCGATCTGAGCGTCATGGGAATGGCAAGCGAGGTAGTACCAAAGCACAATCGGTGCCAGGCCACTGCGGGAACCAGCAAGGGTGGTGTCTGGGGAACCGATGTAATCGGGATCTGTCGGCGGTCGCAATTGATATTTCACACGAGTCATGTAAATGCCAGTGGGAACCGGTGCTCCGATCCATTTATGGCCGCTGGTGGCGATGGAATGCACAAAGGGCAGGCGGAAATCAAACACGGGTCCGCGCTCACGAATTCGCCCCTGTTCATAGGCCTTTTCCAGAAAAGGCATGTAGGTGGCCCCAAGGGCACCGTCCACATGAATCCAGAATCCGCTTCGTGTATCCGATGCACCAGTGTCGGGATCATAAATCACTGGGCGTGAGTCAAGGCCTGTGCGTTGAAAGATGGGCTGCAGTGCCTCGCCGATGGCGGCCACATCGTCATAGGCCCCCTTGAAGGTGGTCCCGTAGTTCAGATTCAGCAGGATCGGATAGCCCCTCTCCGCGAAGAAGGCCACCAATTGGGTGAGGGCCGCGATGTCGATGGAGCCCGGCCCCAGGGCGCCTCCCTCGGAGGGAACCTCCCGCGGCCAAATACCCCTCGATCCAGGAAGAGGACATTGATGGGGATACTCATTTGTGCCGAGCTCATAAAAGGTCTTCAGGCCAAGGATGCGCATGATCTTGATAACAGAATAATGCGTATCTTCGGAATAAAAGGCCACCGGCGTGAAAGCATGCTGATTGCCGGTTGGCAGCGGCGCCTGGTGCCACATCAACCGACGCATGACTCGCCCAAGGAGTCCAATTCTCCCGGCGTCCGTTTCGGATTCTGTCGTTTCCCCATCCTCCAGCAAAACCTTGCCGGCCAGATAGTCGCGAGCATTCCAAAGGCCATAGAGATTGCCTTCCGTGCAGCCCATCGTCAATACATAACCCCAATACGACTCATCATTATTGGCATCATGTGGCACGTCCGCATTCCAGAGGCTGGCGAAGAAATCGAGCACCGCTCGCTCCGCATCCTTGCTGTTGAGAGTGTAATTACCAGCGGTGAAGGGGTCGCCAATATTATTCATGTGCATGCAAAGATAGTCCGCTAGATCTCCATACATCCCGAATTGGTTGGCCTGATACCCGAGCATGCGGTTTCGCTGCTGGGCCATCAGCGCAGACAGGGTTTGCAGCGCCGTCTTGCGGGCGGATTCACTCAGGCCCTCGGAAGAGAGGGCGAACAGGCTCTCAAGGTCTGGACTGGAATTGGAATGGGCCATCGGGAAGCCAATCCCGAATTGTCTAGCTTTGGATCCCCATACCAAACTCAACATGTCACAAAGAGACACCTGAGACCCTGTTCGCCCCCGCTGCGGAACGCTGAGCGCGGTGCCGTCCTTTGCTGTCCCGGCTCGCCTAACGCTCCAGAGGCAGGACGGAGGAGGTGGACGGGCTTGGGTCTGGGCCTGCCGTGAGACGGCGCAGGGGCGTGCTGAGCAGCAACGCCAACAAAAAGGCGCTGAATTGCACCACCACAACGCAGGGTCCAGAAGGCAAATTGGTCCACCCCGATCCCAGCAAGCCGATCAGGGCACAGCTCCCGCCAAGCAGGGATGACAGGAGCACATAGGCGGGAAAACGACGACTCACCAGACGACTGGAACAGGCGGGGAACACCACAAAGGCACTGATCAACAACACCCCCACCGCCTTGATCGAGGTGGCCACCACCAAAGCCAGCAGCACAATGAACGCCAACCGATGCCAATGGGTCTTCACACCAAAAGCGCTGGCCAGATCGCCGTGGAGCGTGAGCAGCACCTGGGCCCGCAGCGTGAGAAGCAAATAGGCGACAGCACCGACAGCCAGGCTGGCGATGACCGCCAAATCCCCCCAGCTGATTCCCAGAATGTCGCCAAACAAAAGTTGTTGAATGCCACCCCGGTAGGTTTCCACCAAACTGAGGGTCACCACAGCGAAGGCCAGGGAGCTGGAATAGACGATGTTCAACAGGGCATCGGCCGGCAGGCGACTGCGCTGCACCAATTCATTGACCAGCAGGGCAAAGACGACAGCAAAAGGAATCAACACCAAGGTGGGATTGATGTTCAGCACAATCCCCAAACTGATGCCCAGCAAAGCGGAATGGCCAAGGGCATCACTGAAAAACGAAAGTTGCCGCAGCACCGCAAAACTGCCCAGCAGCCCGCCCAGACTGCCGGTGAGCAGGCCCCCGAGCAGGGCCCGCTGCATGAACGGCTGGCTCAGCACCCCAGCCAGGGAGGCGGGCTCAATCAACCGGTTTCTCTCCCAACGCCTTTGGTCAAGGCCTCAGGGCTTCACCACAACGGGCGTGCCCACATCGACCTTGTCGAACAGCTCACGCACATGGGGAGTGAGCATGCGCACGCAACCATGGGAGACGGCGGCTCGAGAACGGACGGTCCACTCCCAGGCCGTCGGAGTGCCGTGGATGCCGAACTGATCCCGCTCCGTGGTGTGAAACCCAATCCAGCGATCGCCCAGGGGACCCTGCGGACCGATGGTTGGATTGTTCTTGCCGCTCTTCGTGCTCTGGTACTGAGGATTGACCACCTTGTTGCGGATGGCGAAGCGACCCGTGGGGGTGGGGGTGGCAGGCTCGCCGACCGCGACGGGCCAGGAACTCACCACCTTGCCGTTTTCCACCAGGCTGATTGTGCGCTTGCCCAGCTCCAGGAGAATCTCCCGATGGCTGGTGAGGGCGGCCGTGGCGGGAGCCGGCACGGCGGGGGTGGCGGCGGGAAGCGCTCCGGAGGGCGTCGCCGTGCCGGTGGCCGCCACGGCCGGCAGGGGCGGCGGTGGCTCCACCGCCTGGACTCCACGCGGTGCAAGGAGCAGGGCGGTGGCCGAGAAGGCCAGGGAGGCCAGGAAGGTGTGGAGGGGACGTCCCATGGAAGCTTCGGGTGAGGGTTTGCGGTGGGCGGCCGAGATCAGCCGACCAATTTGGGTGCAATCGTCTCGGTATAGCGCGTCTCGCACTCCTTGATGATGCGGACAGCTTCCAAACTGTCAAAGAAGCCATTCACGCGACAGGTGCCTGGCTTTTTCAGATCCTTGTAGTGCTCCCAGTAGTACTCAGTCTCCTTGAGCCAGTGGGGCCCAAGCTGCTCATAGGTTGTGATGTGATCCATGCGTTTGTCATCCGCCAGCACGGCAATCACCTTGTCATCCACCTCACCACCGTCGTCGAATTTCATGATGCCGATGATGCGCGCCTCCACAACACTCCCAGGAATCAGAGGCTCGGTAACACCAACGATTTCCACATCCAGCGGATCACCGTCTTCATCCCAGGTGCGCGGGATGCAGCCATAGGCAAAGGGATAGGAAAGGGAGGAATAGCCAACCCGATCAAGCTTCAGATGGCCGGTTTCGGTGATGAGTTCGTATTTGTTGATTGTCATGGAATTCAGTTCAACGATCACATGGAGGCGCAAGTCCTCCTCAGCGGCAAAGGCCGGCAGCACATGCAGCAGGTTGAGCATCGTGCGGCTGGGGGCGTGGTCGATGTTCGCCATGGCGATCGTCAAAGCCGCGCCATCTTAGAGAGCCAACCGCGACCGGCCACCCCGCTTCCGCTCTCAGCGCGTGAGCTGGCCCACCTTCTGGCGCAGGTGGGCCAGGAACGGCTCCGCGCTCAACACTCGACCAGTCACCGCCCGCACCAGCTCCTCCCCGTTCACCGACCGCCCCAGGGGCCAGACCTTCTGGGCCAGCCAGGCCCGCAGGGCCGCTTCGTCGCCGGCCGCGATCCGCTCCTCGATCGGACCGATCGCGGCAACCATGGCCTCGGTGAGCTGGGCGCTGATCAGGTGGCCGAGGGCATAAGAGGGGAAATAACCGAACAGGCCCTCCGCCCAGTGGATGTCCTGCAGGCAGCCCTCCCGGTCGCCGGGGGGCGTCAGCCCCAGCAGTCGCTCCATGCGGGCCGCCCACTCCCGAGGCAGATCCGCCACCGGCATCCCCTCCTCCAGCAGAGCCACCTCCAGCTCAAAGCGGAGCACGATGTGGAGCCCGTAGCTCAACTCATCGGCCTCCACCCGGATCAGGCCCGCCTGCAGGGGGTTGAGGGCCCGCCAGAAGCCCTCCGCCCCATCCCATGGATCGGCGCCCAGGCCGGCCACGAAACGGGGATGCCAACGCTCGGCAAAGGCGCGACCGCGGGCGACGCGACATTCCCAGAACAGCGACTGGGATTCGTGCACCGCCATGGAGGTGGCTTCCCCCAGGGGCCAGGGGAACCAGTGGTCATCTCCACGGGGCAGACCCTGCTCGTAGAGGGAGTGGCCCCATTCGTGGGCGGTGGCGAGGAAGGCGGAGAGGGGCTGGCCGGGCACCACCCGGGTGGTGATGCGAAAGTCCCGCGGTCCCACCGTGCAGGAAAACGGATGGGCGGAGCGGGCACGCTGGCAACAGCTGGCGTCATAGCCCCAGCTCGTGAGCAGCTCGGCGCAGAGTTGCTCCTGGAGCGCTTCCGGCAGCTCGGCCGGGGAAGGCACGGGAGCACCGGCGCCCTCGCTGGCCCGCTGATGGCGCACCTCCTCCAGCAGGGCGGGAATCGTGGCCTTGAGGGGGTCGAAAAGCTCCCGCAGCCTGGCCTTGCGGATGTCAGGCTCAAAAGGCTGGGCCAGGATTTCCCACACACTGCTTCCTTCCGGCTCCGCGGGGGCCCGCTGACGCGCCTGCTCGCGCCGCAGATGGATCAGCTCTTCAAGAGCGGGCGCGAAGGCGGAGAAATCGTCCGCCGCCCGCGCCTCCTGCCAGATGGCATTGCCCCGCGACCGGGCCTTGGCCAAGGCCGTGACCAGGGCGGGATCAAGGCGGCACTGCCGGTCCAGATCCTGGCGGAGCAGCATCAGATTGCGCCGCGCGGCGGGAGAGGCCGTGGCGTCGATCTCGGCCTCGGCGGCCGCCACCAGATCGGCATAGGCCCGACTGCTCTGCCGCTCGTGGAGCTGACCCGCCAGCAGCGCCAGCTGCTCCCCCCGCCACGGGGCCCCGGCGCCGGGCATCACGGTGTTCTGGTCGAAATAGAGGGCACTGCTGATCGACCCGAGCAGTCGCGTCTGGTGCAGGTGGGCGCGGAGGGCGTCCAGGGCCGGACTCAGAGTGGTCATGGCTTCAGGCAAGTGCGGTCAGACAGGTGGGTCTGCCAGGGTCATCGGTGGGGGTCATCGTGCTGCAGCTGACTTCCCGGGAGGCAGTTTGGGAGGGTCGGCGCCCCGGGGGCAACCCCCCGGTTGGGAACCGTCGCCCCTGGAGCCCCCGTGGAGCCTTCAGAACCACTCGGTCATGGACGCGGGTTCCCGCTTGGCGATGGCCAGCCGCCAGCCGCGACGGGCCAGGCCGCGGAGGTCGCGGAGCAGGGAGGCGGTGTCCCCTCCGGCCAGCCAGGCGGCCTTGAGGCGGGGGATCTGGTCCGTGAGGACCTCCAGGGGAAGTTCGAGCAGCAGGAGGCTGTCCTCCCCCGCCGCCCGCCGCAGGGAGCCCTCGTCGCTGCGCTGCCACCGACGCAGCAGCAAGTCGAGCGCCAAGGCGCGGCCTTCGCTCTGCGGATCGGGGGCCGCGCACGACTTGCCCGTGAGCGGCAGGAGGCGTTTCCCCTCCTGTTCCACAAGGGCCAGGGCCACCAGATAAGGAGAGTCGGCCATCGGCGTTCCGCGCGGGTGGCCTCACCTTGTCATGGCGGGCCATGGCGGGTCGTGGCGGGTCATGGCGGCGGGCGTGGGTTGGCCCCCGGCGGGGACGGTCTACTGCTGCACCGGCAGGGGGACCGGACCAAGGGAAGAGGCGCCGGTGCGCAGGGAGCACCGGCCGGAGCCGTCCGGATCCCCGCCGGGCTGGTGGGCCTCGAACCGCTCCAGGCCCTCCCGCAGCCACTGTTCGCACACCGCCGACAGGCTCATGCCGCTGGCCTGGGCCGCCCGGTCGAGGCGGTGGCGCAGTTCGTTGTCCAGCCAGTCGAGAGGAGGCGTGCCACTGGCGGCGGGGGCTGGCGGGGAGGCACCCGGGGACGGGTGGGTCGGGGCGACGATCATGGCGGCGAAGCGGCGCAGACGGCCGAGGAGAAGCTCCAACGGGTCATTCTTGCCCTTGGACCACCCCTCCGTCCCGCCCCTGCGCCCGACTGGAACGACCGCCCCTGGTCTGAGAGGATGGACCGCGGTTGAATTTGGATCCGGCAGGAATCCACCGTCGTCCCTGCGCGTGTGTCCCCGATGTCCCTGGAGCAATTGCGGGCCTTCCTGGCCCGCATGCAGAACGATGAGGCCCTCAAGCAGCAGGTGCTGGCCGCCGCCACCGCCGACGATGTGGCGCAAATCGGCCTGCGCGGCGGTTACGAGTTCTCGGGCGACGAGCTCCTGCGGGTGTCCGGCCAACGGTTTGACCGGGTGACGGTGCGCAAGAACGATCTCCCCGGCGAATACAACTGAGTCCTCCGGTTCGCCTGCTTCCGCTGGCCTCAGCGGGGCAGGGGGAGGCTGGACCGCGGCCCCCAGGGGCGGGCCAGGGGCTCGCCGATGAACACCCCCTGATCCGGCATCGCCACGCTGCGCCAGTAGCTCTCAATCAAGGTGTCGCCACGCCGGTAGTAGGAGAGGAACAGGCCGGGATCGGGAAACTTCGTGGGGTGGTTGCAAGGCTCCACCACCGTGCCGTAACTGCCGCTGGCGCCAGCCTCCAGCCACTTCAGGGCGCTCATCTGGCCGTTTCCCCCGTCGAAGGAGTGGCCGGAGGGGCCCGTGAGCATGCCTCCGAAGGAGGTCAAATGGTCGCCGACCGCCCCCGGACGGAAGCGATTGCTGGCCAGATCCGGAACCGTCGTGAGACCGGTGACGTAGAGCATCACATCGCGCACGCCGCGAAGCCCATCCCCCCGCAGCACCCGCACGAGAAAGCCGGGGGCGGAGTTCTGAAGAAGGGCGGCATAGCGTTCCGCACGCCGGTTGCGGATCGGATCGCTGGTGCTGAGCAAGTAGGCCGTGCCCGCGGGAGCGGTGCCGTCGGCCGCCAGGCCGCGCGCGATCAGGGCCCGCCCGGCCTCTGAGGTGGTGGCCGCCAGCAGCATCGTGGGGCGCACCCCCAAGGCGGTCCAGGGACGCCGCACATCCCCTCGGGCGTAGTAAGGGCTCAGGGGGGTGCCGCGGCAGGTGTCGCCACAGCCGGAACGCACCTTGCCGAAGGCGAAGGCGCTGGTGATCGACACGCACTCCACCCGCCAGGGCGCCGCCCAGGCCAGGGCATAGGCCTGGGCCTCGGGTGGGGTCTGGCGCTTGACCTCCTGGTAGAGGGCCGCGAACTCCTCCCCGGACAACGCCAGCCGGCCAGGGGGAAGGCGCACCCGGATGACCTGCCGCGGCCGCAGGCCCCGGGCCTGAATGTAGCGGGCACCGATGGACTCGCTCACGGGGTCGGCGGCGTTGATCACCAGGGCCAGATGGCGGGCATCGAGGGGACCCCGGGCGATCTCCGCCCCCGCCGCGGGCGGAGGGGCCGGAAGCAGGCGGCTGATCCCCAGGAGGAACAGCACGGCGGCCACCACGGACGGCAGAAGGGGCTGAGGCCGGGCCAGCGGATTGGGCGGTCGCGGCATGGCGGAGCGGGGCGATCTCCCTCCACCCCATCGTGCACGCGGATCGCCGGGTGCGCCGGGAGGGAACCGGTCTCTTTTGGTTTGCCACAGAATGTGGTCATTCCCGTGCGCCCATGATCGCCACTCCCCGTTCCGTCGGCCCCGGGCCCACCACCGGTCTGGTGTTCCGTCCGGCGGCGGACCGTTTCCACAGCCGGCTCGACTGGCTGGACAGCTGGCACACCTTTTCCTTCGCCTCCCATCTGGATCCCGCCTGGATGGGCTTCGGCCCCCTGCGGGTGATCAACGACGACACCATCGCCCCGGGCCGGGGCTTCGGCATGCATCCGCACCGCGACATGGAAATCATCACGGTGATGGTGGAAGGCGAGCTTCACCATCAAGACTCCATGGGCCACAGCGCCGTGCTCCGGGCGGAGGAGGTGCAGCGCATGAGCGCCGGCAGTGGTCTGGTGCACAGCGAGATCAACGCGGGGGATCGGCCCTGTCGGCTGCTGCAGATCTGGTTGGAGCCCGATGCGGCCGGCCTGCCGCCGGCCTACGAGCAGAAACCCTTCCCCCCGCAGGAGGGCTGGACAGCCCTGATCGATCCGGACGGCGCCGACGGGGCGCTGGCGATCCGCCGCCACGCCCGCCTCTGGCGCGGCCGAGCCGCCGCCGGCCAGACCCTCACGCCGCCCGCTCCCCCCGATCGGCTGGCCTGGATTCAGATGATCAACGGAGATCTCGGGCTCCCGTTCGCCAGCGACGACGCCTCCCCCGAGGGACAGGGGATCTCGCTGACGGGCGGGGATGGGCTGGGCGTGACCCCGTCCTCGGGCTCCCCGTCGATCCGTGCCCTGAGGGCGGGGCCCCGGGGCGCGGATCTGCTTTGGTTCTCCCTGTCCTGAGGCGCGGGACCAGCCCGGCGGGATCGGCAGGAACGGCCCCCCGCAGGACTCTCAACGGAAGAACAGCAGCTCCTGGTAGGTGGGCAACGGCCAAAGGTCGTCATCCACCCACGTCTCCAGGCCATCCGCCACCTCCCGCAACGCACCCATCCGCGTCATCAGGATGTCGGCGCAGTGGCGCAGGTGCGCGTCTGCGGCATCGGGCACCGGCTGCTGGAGCGCCTCCTCCAGGGCGGCACAGGCCTGACCCAAGCGATGGTTGAGGCCGGCCACCTGTTGGATCACGCTGCGGTCCGTCGCCAGGCCGAGGGCCTCCTGCTCCCGCAGGGAGCAGGCCAAACGCTCCAGGAAGGCCATCACCGCAGGGAAGATCTGGGTGCGGGCGATGCGCAGGGCCAGGCGCGCCTCCACCTCGATGGCCAGGATGTATTGCTCGGCATAGACCTCAAAGCGACTCTCCAGCTCCAGGGGGGTGAGGACCCCCTGCCGTTCGAAGAGATCGCGGACCTCTGGCCGTTGGAGCACAGGCAGGGCGTCGGCGCTGGTGCGCAGGTTTTCCAGGCCCCGCTCCTCCACCGCCTCCCGGTGCCATTCCCCGGAGTAGCCGTCTCCGCCGAAAACAACGGAGCCATGGTCGTCCATGGTGCGCTTGAGCACCGCGAAGGCCGCCTCCTCCAGTGGCGCCCCGGCGCCGAGCTGATCCTCCAGCTGGTCGCCAATCCACTGCAGCGCGTCAGCCAGGATCGTGTTGAGCACCACCAGCGGACCTGCCACCGACTGGCTGGAACCGACGGCGCGAAACTCAAAGCGGTTGCCGGTGAAGGCAAAGGGGGAGGTGCGGTTGCGATCGCCAGGATCCCGGTTGAGGTCGGGCAGGGTGTCGACACCGAGCGACATCAAGGCGTGCTGGGCCGATCCTTCCAGTTTGCCGCTCCTGATCTGGTTGAAAACGTCTTCCAGCTGGCTGCCCAGGTAGACCGACATGATCGCCGGTGGCGCCTCGTTGGCACCGAGGCGATGGTCATTGCTGGCCGTCGCAATGGCGGCCCGCATCAGGGGGCCATGGCGATGCACCCCGCGGATGACAGCGGCGCAGAAGAGAAGGAATTGAAGGTTGGCATGGGGGGTCTTCCCCGGGTCCAGCAGATTGCCCTGGGTGGCGTTGCCGATCGACCAGTTGACGTGCTTGCCGCTGCCGTTGACCCCGGCAAAGGGTTTTTCGTGCAGCAGGCAGGTGAGGCCATGGCGCTTGGCCGTGGCCTTGAGCACCGTCATGATCAGCTGCTGGTGATCCGTGGCGACATTCGCGGCCTCAAAATAGGGCGCGATCTCAAACTGTCCTGGAGCCACCTCATTGTGGCGGGTTTTGGCGGGGATGCCGAGCCGGTAGAGCTGCAGCTCCACATCCTGCATGAACACCTGAATGCGATCCGGAATGGCGCCAAAATAGTGGTCATCAAATTGCTGGCCCTTCGCCGGCGGCGATCCGAACAACGTGCGGCCAGCCAGCTGCAGATCGGGCCGCAGGGCGGTGAAGGCGCCATCGACGAGGAAATACTCCTGTTCCGCGCCGCAGCTCGCGTTGACGGGCGCGATGTCCGTTTCTCCCAGCAGGCGCAGCAACCGCTGGGCCTGACGGTTCATGGCGGCATTGGAGCGCAGGAGGGGGGTCTTTTTGTCAAGCGCCTCTCCGGTCCAGCTGACGAAAACCGTGGGGATGCAGAGGGTGACGCCATTGGCGGTGCGCATCAACCAGGCTGAACTGGTGACATCCCAGGCCGTGTAACCCCGCGCTTCAAAAGTCGTGCGCAGGCCACCATTGGGGAAGGAGGAACCATCCGGTTCACCCTGCACCAGCAGCTTGCCGGAAAACTCCGCAATCGCCTTGCCATCCGCCTGGGGAGAGATGAAGCCGTCGTGCTTCTCGGCGGTGAGGTTGGTGAGGGGATAGAAGACGTGCGCGTAGTAGAGCGCGCCACGGGCACAGGCCCACTCCTTCATCGCCTGGGCCACCGCGTCGGCCACGCTCAGATCCAGCTTGCTTCCAAGCCGGATCGAGCGCTGGATGGATTTGAACACATCCTTGGGCAGGGCGGATTTCATCGTCTCCAAACTGAAGACATCACTGGCCCAGAGAGTTTCCAGGGCAGCCGCAGGTTCCACGGGAACGGCTTGCCGCTCCAGGATCATGTGCATCGCTTGCAGACGGGCTGGGGAGGGCATGGCGAATCAGGTCTCACTCTTCTCCTAGCCAAGACTCGCGCCCCTGCCCTCCGGTGCCGCCATCGCTACAGACCCTTCCCTTCCGCTGGCGCCGGTGCCCCGCCTGCGAGGCCTCAGGGAACGGCCAGAGCTGAGAGGGACAAGCCCCCGTTGCCGAGCGAAAGAAAATCGATCGTTTCCCGCTTCCGCCCCATCAGCGCTTCCGCCCCATCAGCGCCTCGGCACACTGGAGGCAACCTGGCGCTGCTGGAGGCCAAGCGATGCCCCATCAACCTGGCGCCCCGGCGGGGCGAACGAGGACAGAACCGGCAGCGCCCTGGTGGGGACCCGTCGCGACCCTGGCCTTGGTCTTGGGGCCCTTGACGTGGGTTGGATTCCACCCCGCGTCGGCGGCCGAGGACTCCCTGGGGCAATCGCGGCAGCAGCGGCGAGAATTCCCGTTTGCACCCAATTGCGATGGCAACACCCGGGAGATGGTGGCTTGCCTGTGGGAGCGGCGAAACCTGGCCGATGGCACCCTGGCCAAGCTGTTGGGCAAGCCGGAGATCCTGGAACACTGGCGTTCCAGCCGCCGGCAGGTGTGCCGCCAGGTCGCCGAGAAAGCCAAAGGGGGCTCCATCCACCCGATTGTGTGGCTGAGTTGCGAGAATGGTCTCAACAAAGAGCTGTTGCGGCAGATCCAGCGCCCATTGCTGAAGAGCGCTGATCTCTGAACAGGCCGGGGAACGCGGGTTGACGGGTCAGCCCACCTGGCCCATAGTGTGGCCGTTTGCAAAGGGCGACGCTCCAAAAAAGGGCCAGCTTCCAACCGATTTTTGACACATTTCATCGACAGCAGAGACCGCAATCCACCCAACAACCGCCAGCGAGACGGCCAGATGTTCAGCCTGCATGAAAATACGATTATTTATGTGGTGTGTCCAGCCGGGATCGTCACGGGAGGCATCGAAGCTGTTCACCAACTGGTCCACAAGTTAAGACAATTTGGGCATGACGCCAGAATCATGCCCACCCCCAAGGTAAGCAATCCCGTTTTATTGCAATACAGAAATTACGAGGTTGTTTTTGCCGATGAGATCATTGATCACGAGCGAAACATTCTGATCACGACAGAAGTCAACCCCCGGGCCCTTGATTCCTACTACTCCATCCAAAAAGCCCTGTGGTGGCTAAGTGTTGACAACCACGAAGCCCTGGCCGACAAATTCGACTTTGAACAACCTCAATCCACCTCTATCAGCCATTTTGTTCAGAGCGCCTATGCAGCCTCCTTTCTGAAAAACAAAGGGATCGCCAATGTTTCCTTTCTCACAGACTACCTTCACCCCCTTTATTTCAACCACACACGTCCTCCGAGGAAAAAAGACATCGTTCTCTACACACCCATCAAAGGGGCACATCATTATATCGACAAGTTGAAGCAAGCTGACATGTCAATTCAATGGCTTCCATTGACCGGCATGATCCGCAAGATGCATGCTAAAACCATGCGACTCGGGAAAGTTTATGTGGATTTTGGTCGCCATCCAGGCAAAGACAGACAACCCAGGGAAGCGGTGGTCAATGGTTGCTGTGTCATCGTCGGCCTGGCAGGCTCAGCCCGCTTCCATGCCGATATTCCCATTCCAGAAAAGTATAAGTTTGATGGCCAGAATCTTCAGGAAACCATCATTCTAGACACCATACGCGACTGCCTCTCCTCCCACAAGACGCGCCTCGGTGACTTCGAAGAATATGCGAATTTTGTGCGCGATGATGAACAAAGATTTGAGCAAGAGATCTGCGCAATTTTTGGGTTGAAAACGCAAAAATCCACTTCCATCAGCCTGATCAAGCTCAAGAACATCCTCACCTTCGCCCAACAGAATGATGGATTCACCACCGCTCGCGGGCTGATGAATGAGCTGCTTCCTCTGCCCGCCTCCCATCTCGTGAAAAGCCTCCTCCGCCCAGCGGCCGCCCACCTCTCCAGATAGGGCGTCCATCCCCTCCCCTTGGGCGGCTCTCCCAGCTGCCTCACCCTGCCAACGCATCAATGCGGCGGGCAAACTCCACATCCAGGTTGGAGAGGCCACCGGTGTCATGGGTGGTGAGGGCAATCGTCACGCGGTTCCAGACGTTCGACCACTCGGGGTGGTGACCCAGGGTCTCGGCCACAAGCGCCACCCGGACCATGAAAGCGAAGGCCTCGGAGAAATCCGCAAAACGGAAATGGCGCTGCAAGCGATTCTCCACCCGCTCCCAGGCGGGGAGGGTGTCGGAGAGCGCATCGATGTCCATGGAGGTCAAGGCAACGGCGGCCATGGCGACAACGAACGCGACGGATCTCCAGCCAGCGTAGCCAGCCCGATCGTCCTCAGACGGCCTCCCCCTCAGCCACGGAGGAGGGATGGGGTTCCCTGGCCGTCGAATCTCTCCCTCCGGGCGCGCCAAGCAAATGGAGGGAGAGGGTGCGCCGGTGGGGGCGAGCCCGGTGTTCCCAGAGGTAGACCGCCTGCCAGGTCCCGAGCACCAGACGGCTCCGTTGGAAGCTCAGACTCAAGCTGGTGCAGGTGAGGGCGGTGCGGATGTGGGCTGGCATGTCATCGGGGCCCTCATCGTCGTGAACGTAGGGTCGCAGAGAGCCCTGGCCGCTGAGGGAACGGACACCCTCCCTGGGCACGAGAGCCCGCAGGTGGGCCGTCAGATCAACCAACACGCGGGGATCGGCGTTTTCGTTGATCGTCAGGGAGCAGCTCGTGTGGAGGGCACTGATCACCGCGAGCCCCGTCTCCAGGCCGCTGGCAGCAATCTCCCGGTTGAGGGCGGCGGTGAGATCAGTGAAGCCCTCGCCGCTGGTGTTCACCTCCAGACGGCGAAGAACCTGCTGCAACATGACACCAAAACCCGGCGACGTCCAAGGTAAGGGGGTGAGGGGACACCCGGAAGGCGCCCCGGCAAACCGCATCCCCATCACCCACCCCACCAGCCGACGAGGAACGACCAGACTTGCAATCCAATCGTTCATTTCCAGACTGTCAATACTCATTGATGGCAGCAAGAATCGATCACCAATCCCAACGATTGCCTGGCCAATCCCGGGCGAGGTCGCAGCCATTCCTTCGACGAAACAACTGCGCGGCCCCGCTGCTCGCGCACGGCCAGCAGGCGATCTACCGGCCGCTCCGCTGCGGAAAGGTGCCAGGGCAGGCCGTCTCCATCCCATAAAGTTGATGGTGGAATGGTGGTTGTCGATGCCCTGTTGGTCTTCTCCCTGGCCCGTGGCCGCAACCCTGGACGCTCACCTGCAGTCCGCCGGCCTGAGCCGTTGCGATGAGCCCCTGGAAGGCCTGCCCGGCGATGCCCTGGTTGTCTATGCGCCACCGGATGGGCTCCTGGGCGCGGGGCTGGAGTCGCTGACGGACCCGCCAACGCCGCAACAACTCCTTGATTTTTACAAACATGTTCTCGCATTGTGCGGCCGCCATCGTGTAATAGCGAGTTGGCGACTGGAAGGCCTGCCAGCGGAGGCCATCCGCCAGTGGCTGGTCAACGCCACGCCTCCGAATGCACCCGTCCCCTTCCCAACACCTGACCCCCTCACGGCACTGCTGACGAAGGCCGTGTTGGAGGCCCAACCCGGGTTGTTGGAGGCCTATCTCGATCTTGAATTGACCGCTCAGCTGGCGGGCGGAACCTCAGACACCGGTTACCGCCAACGCATCAGCCAAGCTGCCGCTGATTCGCGGCGGCTGCTGCAAATCCGGTGGCGGTTCCATCAGCAGTGGCAGGCCAGCCAGCAGGACAAAACAGCGCGGGACGCCCTGGCCGGCGAAGTGGAGCAGCTGCGGGCCGAGCGGGAGCGGCTCATGGGGGTGGAGCAGGAGAACACCCTCCAGATCGCCCACCTGAAGAGCGGGCTGGAAGCGGAAATCGCCAAAGGGGCGGCGTTGGAAGCCCACCTGGCCCAAGCCCGACAGGAACGGGATGCGGTGGCGCTGGAACGGGATGGGGCGGCCCGGGGGCGGGAGGCGGTGCAGCGGGAACGGGATGCCCTGGCCGAAGAGACCGTGGCGGCGGTCAACACCGTCGCCCATCTCAACCAGCAGCTCACCGCCCAGACCGAAGCCCTGCGCCTGGCTCGGGAGGCGGAAAGCCAGCTCCGAGGCCAGGCAGAGGCGCTGACGCGCGACAAACAGCAGGCGCAGGAAGCGGCAGGGCACCTGGGGCTGGAACTCCAGCAGGTTCGGACGGAGTTGGAGCGGCGCGTCGGGGTGGATCAGGAGAACACCCTCCAGATCGCACACCTGAAGAGCGGGCTCGAAGCGGAGATCGCCAAAGGGTCGGCGTTGGAAGCACACCTGGCCCAAGCCCGACAGGAGCGGGATGCCGCGGCGCTGGAGCGCGATGCCCAGACCGAAGCCCTGCGCCTGGCCCGCGACACGGAAGGCCAGCTCCGGGGCACGGCGGAGGCACTGGCTGCGGAGAAACAGCAGGCCCTGGAAGAGACAGAGCGCCTCGGGATGGAGCTGCTGCAGTTGCGAGCGGAGCTGGAGTGGCTCGTTGGGGTGGATCAGGAGAACACCCTGCGGATCGAACAGTTGAAGAGCGGGCTGGAAGCGGAAATCACCAAAGGGGTGGCCTTGGCAGCGGACGGGGCCCGAGCCCGACAGGAGCGGGATGCGGTGGCCGAGGAACGGGACGCCGTGGCACGGGAACGGGACGCCGCGGGACAGGCACGGGATGCGGTGGTGCTGGAACGGGATGTCCTGGCCAGGGAGAAGGCGGCGGCGGTGAGCACCGTCGCTGAACTCCATCAGCAACGCGCCGCCCAGAGCGAAGCCCTGCGCCTGGCTCGAGAGGCGGAAAGACAGCTCCGGGGCCAGGCAGAGGCGCTGACGGCGGAGAAACAGCAGGCCCTGGAAGAGGCGGAGCGCCGCGGCATGGCGCAACTGCAGTTGGGGGCGGAGCTGGAGTGGCTCGTTGGGGTGGATCAGAAGAAAACTCTCCAGATCGAACACTTGAGGAGCGGGCTCGAAAAGGAAATCGCCAAAGGGGCGGCGTTGGAAGCAGACGTGGCCCGGGCTCGAGAGGAGCGGGAAGCGGTTGAAGTGGAACGGGATGCCTTGGCCAGGGGGACGGCGGCGGCGGCGAATACCGTCGCCGAGCTCCATCACCAACGCGCCGCCCAAACCGAGGCTCTGCGCCTGGCTCGGGAGGCGGAAAGCCAACTCCGAGGCCGGGTGGAGGCGCTGGCGGCGGAGAAACAGCAAGCCCTGGAAGAGGGGGAGCGGCGGCTGAACCAACTCCATGCCCTGCAGGGAGAGCTGGAACGACGCTTTCTGGCCGATCAAGCCAACGTGGCCCAGATCGAACACCTGCGGCACACGATCGACGCACAGACCGCCCGGATCTCAGACCTGGAAGCGGAGCGACACCGGCTCAGCAGCGCCCACGAGGCCGCCTTGCGCGCCAAGGACACCCTCGCGCACGAACGACAGCGCCTGGAACAGGAGAAGCTGGCCGAGATGGCCACGGTGGCCGATCTCAACCACCAGCTCGCCGCCCAGATGGAAGCCCTGAGCCAGGCCCGGGTGGCGGAAGAACACCAGCGGTCCAGGACGGAAGCGCTTGTGGGCGAGAAGGGGCAGGTTCGGGAAGAGGCACGGCTTCTGATGATGCAAGTGCATCATTTGCAGGAGGAGTTGGAAAAAACCTTCCTCGATGGCCAGGCCGGCAACCAGCTCATTGCGGCCCAACAGCAGCAATTGTTGCGTGCACAATCCCTGCTTTCACGCTTGTTGGTCCAGACCACGCGGAGTGTCATGCCGGCGCAATCGCTCGCTGTGGAAGTCCTGCCGTCTCGCCCGGCCGGTGAGTTCTCACCAACCCTGATGAAAGACCAATCCCACCGTCAAGGCTGGGGCAGCGGGCTGATGCGAAAACTCTGGACGCGTTAAAAACCGGAGCCCGTCAACCGGGCCCAAAACCCTTTCGGACGCGGGGGGAGACGCAAGTGAATCGCATCATGGCGATCCAATTCCTGCTCCAATCCATCGAGATAGCGACGAAATCCGTCCAGAGCCTGCCAGTGTTCCGCCGTCGCTCCACGGGGCCAGGACAGATCCTCCGGCGCCCCATGGGGGACCACCTCCTGAATAGGCTCGGGCGGCAGGAGCACCGTTGAGGAGATCTCCTCCGATGGGGCGGCCTGCGGGGAGGGGAGTTGAACCGGCATGGCTTGAGGCAGGCGCAGGAGGCCCTCCGGGTCATAGGTCACCCAGAGCGTGGATCCCGACGCCTCGGGGCAATCGGCGAGGGCCAGGCTGAAGCCACACGTTTCCGAATGCCCCAGACTGGCCATGCCGGGGCGGTATTCATTGCAGATCAATTCGCGCGGCGGCAAGTTTTCGGCATGCAACCAAACGCTGGCCGGCCCCCGAGCACCCACCTTGTAACACCAACCAAGCAGCCTGCTGCCATCCGGAGAGAGGCCATCAAAGTGCCCCCGCAATCCACGGAGTTCCGGTTGGAGGGCCACGGAGAGACGCTCTTGAGTGCTGGCACGCGCCCCGATCAAGGCCAGCGGGAAGCGTTGACTGCCATCGGCGGACAGGGCAAGAACAAGGGGTGTCGCCTCAATGCGCAAGAGGGGAAGATCAGCAGGTATGTCTAACGAAAAGCCAAAATTGCCCGACACCTGAAGATGATCGGCCACATCGGGACGCGGCTGATCCAGACGAGCTTGGCCAACAAGATGGGGGCCCACCAGCAAGCGGACATCACTGAGGGGAACATCAGGGTGATAGGCCCAACCGGTGATCAGTGAGGGTGTGATCAGCTCGATTCCTCCTAGGGGCCCCTTGGCTGATGACGCAGCTTGTTTGCCACCCCTTGCCAATAATCGCTTCCAAAGGTTCGGCATCGTCAATTCAGTGGGAATGAGATCTAGGGGGAGAGCTGGGGAGCAGAGAAGCCCAAAGCTTCCCATTGCCGCCGATTGTACCGCAATTGTCCAGTAGCAATATCGTAAGGGTTGCGAAGGAAAGGGCCACCCTGGGCCGGGCCAAAACTCCGCAGAGGTGTGGTGTAGAGACAATCAGCAAAAAAATAATGGATCACCTGGCTCCAACGTCTGGAGGTGCGAACGTTGACCGGTTCACCGCCATGCAGAAGGTTGGCATGCCAAATCAACACGTTGCCGCGCTTCGGCAGGAAGCGTTCAAGCACATAGCCACGTTCACGAATGGCCGCATGCCAATGGTCCTGAAAGAAGCGCTGAGGGTGCGGCTCCGCCTTCACCTGCGCGGGGTCAAGATCCAGAGATTCAGCGCTGAGATAGGGCAGGCGATGGCTGCCAGGGAAGTAGATCAAAGGTCCACTGTCTTCGCTCACATCCTGGAGCGCGATCCACACTCCACACATGAACCCTAAGGGATAACTATGAAAATGAACAGCATCACTATGGTAAGGCTGTTCACTTCCCACAGCGAAGTTAAGACTCTGAAAAGCAAAGGGCTCACGCCCATACAAATGGCGGAGAAGATCCAGAATGATGGGCTCAAGAGCCAGCCGGCGAATCGAAGCATGCTGTTGCCAGCCGTCCTGCAGTCGGGGGGGCCCCCCTTCCCCCTGCTCCCAACAAGTGAGTTGTTCCTTGAGCAATGGCTCCAAAACTTCGACCACACCGTCTATGGCCTCAAAAAAATCCGGATCTTCCAGATCAAGCACACAAAAGCCCCTTTCATGGAATTGAAGCGCTTCAGCGCTCCAGCGGCCAAAGCGACCTGCAGCGAGCAAGTCTGGAAAGTCAGGACAGTCAATCAGAGGTTGACCAGTCAGATTGAGAGCCATCACAACAACGAGACAGGTCGTGCTGTGCGCGCGCCAACGTCAGAAGGCCGCAGGGACAAAGAAAGATTTTCTTCTAGCATGCTGAGATGGGGACTGTAGTTTGGATCCGCCTCAAGTAGATTGCCCCATCGGCTCTGCATGGCCTTTCGTTCACGTTGCCACTGCTGGAAGGCAGCCTTCTCGGTGGGGGCGCCGCGACTTTTGGATTCATGATGCACGAGGACAGCTTCCGGGCAAAAAAGGTTCCGATAACCAGCCATCAATAGCCGCAGGCAAAGATCAACATCATTGTAATTAACAGCGAATGTCTCGGCATCAAACCCACCAACCTCCAAAAAGACAGATCGCCGGATCACAAGCGTTGCCGCCGTAACAGCACTGACATTATGGGCGAATTGCAAGCGTTTCTGATAACCTTCTGCTTGAGCATCAAAATACTTGTGAGCATGCCCTGCGACGCCACCAATTCCAAGCATGACACCGGCGTGTTGAATGGTGCCGTCATCAAAGAGAAGTTTGGCACCTACCGCACCGATCTCAGGCCGGAGGGCTTGCGCCACCATGGTGGCCAGCCATCCCCCATGGGTGGCTTCCACATCGTTATTCAACAAGGCGATGACCTCTCCTTTGGCCAGGCTGACAGCTTCATTGTTGAGGGCAGCGTAATTGAAGGGGCCAGGCCGGCGTAAAAGACGAATGCTGGGTTGCTGTTCTAAATCAGCGAGATATTTTAGTGTTGCAGGTTCGCTGCTGCCATTATCGATCAGAATGATCTCCACAGGGGGATTCCCATGCGCATTTTCAGCTAGAGATGTCAAACAGCAGCGCAGTAAATCGCCATGATCACGGGTGGGAATGATGACGCTCACCAACGGGGCGGGATCGGGAAGGGGCCAGTGCACAACATGCCCACCACTGGGATGGAAGCTGACACGATGCGGCTGGCCATGACGGGCAAAGAACGCTTGAAGCGAGGCCGCTGTCTGGGCAGAACATCGCTTCTCTTCAGGAGTTTGAAGACGATGATAAAGAATCTCGGGCACATGCAAAATCTGATCCACCGTGCAACCGGAGGTCACTTCGAGAGCCAAGGAATAAAGAGAGACAGCCTCACCAGATGCATTGAGGGCCTCACAGGCACGCGAACATTGATCACTTCGAATCAGCCAACTATGGGAATAGGAGGCATCACTGTAAAGAAGGTCTGGATTCCAAGCTGGCTTGAACTGGGGGGAATGTCGTCGCCCCATCGAGCTGATTTGATCCTCATCCCCGTAGACAATGCAGGCGTCAGGGTGGTTGTGGATCACCGACGCAAACCGCCGAAGAGCATGGGGAGGAAGCTGATCTCCCACCTGAAGAAGGATAATCCAGGTCTCTTTATCAGCCTCTTGAAGTTGGTCGTCCGGCGGCAGGAGTTGATAAGACCCTGATGACTGGCGGTTCAGGCTGTCGATCGTTCGTTGACAGTGCTGTTCGTCGTCCCGATTTCCCCAGAGCCAAATGGCAAAACGGAGAACAGGTGAATTGGCTGGATGAGCCAGGAGGGACGAGGACTGGTGTTCCTCCTCAAGAAGGGCGGGGACCTCCACCCGTTGAATCCATTCGTCGTATCCCACGAGTGGAAAGTTATGACGAGAAAGAAGATGGTTGTAATCCCACCACTGCTGTGGGAAGCTGCGTTGCTCCAGAAAGGCGCGGCTGTACGCAGGATGAAGTCTGAGCAGCTTTTTGACCAGCAAACGTCTGATCTTGCAGAAGGGCTGGGGCACCAGACGCAGCTCAGAAACCAAGGGATCGCCATTCAATCCCAGAATTTCAAAGGTGCAGGATTGTTGCTTGCTGGCGATGCGCACCACCCTTCGACGCCTCTTACCACTGACCAGAACGCGCCCTTGCACAGCATTGAACAACCCATAACTGCGCAGCTGTTCTGTTCGCACGCGGACCGTTAACATGTACCAACCGGGTGAAACCGGGTGACGAAGGGCCAACGTGGGCCGCTGCCGCCCAGAGACCCACGTCCAGTCTCGGCGCCAACGCAGACCCAACCAGCGGCGAAGAAAATTCACTGACGATGACTCGCCTGCATCCCCAAGACGAATTTACCAAGGCTGAGACCAACAGCACAGGCCGCCACAATCGCAAAAAAGCCCTTGCTTCTCCAGTCATCCTGAGGATCCTCCGGCAGTTGCGGTGCAGACAGAAGCGCCATGAATTTTTGCTGCCTCTTGCTTTCCACCCTGGCTTTCTCAACGGCAGTCAAGGCAAGTTTATAGGAATCCGTAGCAAAACTAACTTCCGATTCTAATTTGAGGATATCGGCAGCTTTCCGGGTGATATTTCTTCCTTGTCGAGAAACGGCTGACTTCCTCTCCGTGTCAATTTGACGCACAAGCTCACGCACTTGATCCTCAACTGCCGCCACCTCCGGCTCCGCAGGGTCCTTGAATTGGCGCTTCAAGGTTGCCAGTTCAACGCGAAGGTCAACCAGCTTCTCCTGCAGCTTGCTAATGGTTTGACTCGCGAGCTCAGCTTCACTCTTGGGATCAATAACGGCATTCGCCTCCTGAAAGCGCAATAGACGATTCTTGGCATTGTCAAGATTTCGGCGAGCACGCACCAGCTCTTCTTCTGCAAAATTACCTTGTTTTTGACTGATATCTTGATTGAGACGATTCACAAATTGCTCACTCTTAGCGAGCATGAAGCGATTCAGATCCAAAGACGATTTAGGATCTAACCCAACGGTACGCAAAACGATCGCTCCTGACAATTCATCCAAGGTGACGGCGACTTGTTTTTTGAAGAATTTCAGCCGTTTCTCGCTCGAAAGTTGGGGTTTGATTCCCGAGAAAGGATCCAATCCTTTTTGGGCATAAGCTTTATCCAGATCAAAGGTGCGGCTGAGATCTGCCAGCACTTGAGGAGACTGCAGATAGGTTTTCAAAAAACGTGCATCTTCGAGTGAGAGTTGATTGCCTCGAGTTAACAGACCAGCCAAACCCGAAGCCGCATCACCAACCTGACTGTCTTCCGCCTTGCGTATGACAAAATCTGATCGCGTCACATAGCGAGCACGGGCAATCACATAAAAATAAACACCAGAAAGGATAATCGGCACCAGCAATAGCTGTGTGACAGAAACTCGCAAGAATGTGGATTTACGCAGCTCCGGTTGTTTGAGCGGAACAACTTTTGGATCAAGACGTGTGGGATCTTGCTCAGGGGAAACATCAGTTTCGGAGTCCTTCTTTAGAAGGAACCGATTCATAGGATTAAACTGATCGACATCAAGCATGCTGTTTCAGGTTAAGGAAAGGACGTCTGAGAAGGACGATTGTGGGGTGGAAAGAGTCTGCATGGAACGAGACTTGCGATGCTTGGAGATTACCCCTCTGCACCTCGCGTGGAAGGAGCAGCGAGGAGACGCTCTGTGTGAAGCGCTACGGCTTCGTCCAAGTCCGAGAATTCCTCAATTTTACCACCATCCAGGATAAAGGCACGATCACAATGGAGCTTTAAACCCCAGAGGTTGTGATCGACCATCAGGAAGTCTGAGTTTTTTTTGCGTTCCATCAGAACGCGCTTGCTTTTCTCGCGAAAACGCTGGTCACCAGCCGCTGTGACTTCATCAATCAGATAAACATCAAAATCAAACGCCATTGATAGGCCAAAGGTAACCCTCGAGCGCATGCCACTGGAATAGGTCTTGAAGGGACGATCAAAATAAACGCCAAGTTCAGCAAATTCTTCAACATAGCGAACTTTCTCCGGAACTTTGCGTTTCTCTGAATAAATGCGGCTGACGAATGTGACATTTTCCCGGCCTGTCAGACTGCCTTGAAAACCACCCACCAAACCAACTGGCCAAGAGATGGTTCGATCCGTTTCAATGGTTCCACTGTCGGGAAGATCAATGCCTCCAAGAATGCGAAGTAGAGTGCTTTTACCAGCTCCATTGGCCCCTAAAATTGCAATGGATTCACCGGTGTTAATTGTGAAACTCAAATCCTTGAAAATTGTTGATTTTTTGCCTTGGTAATAGAAGCTTTTTGTGAGGTTGGCAACTTTTATCATCGGAGGCGGAGCGAACCGAAAGGAATCAACTCAAGACGCTGCATTGCGAGAAGGAATGCAAGCAAGATCAGAGCGTTAGAAGCTTGCGCTCGTTATTGTAATAGACCCATAATGAAAATGTCAATAGCAAAATGGTAGTGACAACAGCGTAGCCCAAATTTGCATCGGGAGTAAAGTAGTCATTACTCATGGATTTTCGGTTAAGCTCAATGATATGGGTGAGCGGGTTCCAGACAAACAAGGGGTGGGTCCATGGTGGAAACAACCAATAACGGAAGGGCACACCCGAGAGAAACCACAGAATGCGGGGGATCCACAATCCTACTTGTACAAAGCCTGGAACGAGGTGACCCGCAACCATGAACAGCAAACCGGTTGAAAAACCATTCACTGACATCATCAAGATCGTCAAAAAGAAAAGCCCCGCATCGGCCATGTAGACCTGGTCGAGCACAATCCATGTGCTGATACAGATCAGGAACAAACAACATGCGTAGAGACCTGTCTCACACAAAGCGCGAGCAATAAGGGTGTCTATGGGCTTGACTGGCTTGTAAAACAACAGGGCTTCGTTCGCATCCATGGCCGTGAGACTTCGGTTGACGATCTGGCTGAAGATGGTGAACAAGACAATGCCTGAAGATAGAAACAGAAACACATTCAGACTTCCCCCTCGCTGGATATTGATTGCCGAAAGAAAAACCATCCATATCAAGATCAAGCCCAGCGGCTGCATCAAAACACCGAGAAAACCGCCCTTGACATCACTGACTCGCGTTCGCAGCTCGCGATAAACAAGCGCATCCACCACGCGCCATTGCACCTGCCAGCCACTGAGGCGACGCAAACCGTCGGGGTGACGAGGATCCTTGACACGACCTCCCCGATTCTTTTTTGAGGGGGTTGTGGCTGTCTCCAAAGGCCATCCGTTGAGTCCAGGCGTGAATTTAACCCCCAGACACGGTTCTGTCTGCTCCCCTCCCCAACCAGGCGACCACATCCCGTTGAAATCCTCGCTCCAGGCGACGCTCGATCCTGTCCAGCACATGCTCCAAGGCCAACCGCGCCATCCCCCGAGCCCCCTGAAACCGCACCATGCGGGACTGAACCGCCACTTCGGCCCAGCCAGACACCGCTCCCTCCGCCGGCTCCATCGAGGCCCGGAGAGTGAACCCCACATTGCCCGCCCAGGCCCCCAGTCCGGCCAGCCGGCAACGGGTGCTTCTCAACGCCAAGCCAGACTCCTTCCATTCCGCCGCCAGGCAGAGGGTGGGCACCACCTCCAGGTGGAGCAGGCGAATGGGGTTGGATCGGTAGATCAGTTGCCCCGGCCCTGCCAAGCTCAGGCGCTCCCGGGCCAGGAGGGACGTCAGGGGACGATCGACCAGGGCCAGATAGGTCGTCAGACGCTCCCGCGACGCCGCCGGCTCGCCGATGGCCACCCGAAAGTCCCGCCGGCACACCACCGACGGCAGCCCGGTCCCGCAATCAGGAGAGGGGGTGGTGTCAGCCAAGGGGAAGGGCGGGACGACTGTGCTCGACTATGGCGGTTTCCTCAACGGTCCCGTCGTGAGCGCCCGCATCACCCATGAAGCGGTGTTGGGTCTCCCCTCCCGGGGGTTGGCCCGTGTTGACACCCTCGGCCCCCTGCTGGCGCCCGCGACCCTGGTGAAAGGGGCCGCAGCCTGCCGCCGCGCTCCGTTGACGGCGCTTCTGGCCTGGGGTCGCAAACCCTCCTCCCGAACGGCTCAACGCCTCTCCCTCGAGCGGGGACTGCCCCTCTGGCGCTGTGAGGACGGCTTCCTCCGCTCCCTGGCCCTGGGGCCCGACGGTCCGCCCTGGTCGGTGGTGGTGGACGATCTGGGGATCTACTACGACGCCACGGCCCCCAGCCGGCTGGAAGCGTTGATTCCCCGGCCCCTGTCCCCCCTGGAGCAGGAGCGGGCCCAAACCCTGCGCCGTCTCTGGACGGGGGAACGGGTGAGCAAATACAACAGCGCCAGGGAATCCTCTCCCCCGGCGCAACCTTATGTGCTCGTGGTCGACCAGACCAGCGGAGATCTTTCGATCCGCTGGGGCCTGGCCGATGAAGAGAGCTTTCGACGGATGCTCGCGGCGGCCCTCGACAACCATCCGCATTGCCGCGTGCTGCTCAAGATCCATCCGGACGTGGCGGCGGGTCGCAAGCGGGGCCACCTGGAATCGGTGGCGTCGCGGACGGAACGGCTGGACATCCAGGCGGATGGGGGCCATCCCGCCGCCTTGCTGGAAGGGGCCGAGGCGGTGTATGTGGTCACCTCCCAGCTGGGTTTCGAGGCCCTGCTTTGGGGGCGGCCGGTGTTCTGCTTCGGCATGCCCTTCTATGCCGGTTGGGGACTCACGAACGATCTCCTGCCTGCCGGTCCGCGACGGCGCGACCATCAGCCCAGCCTGGAACAACTGATCCACGCGGCCCTGATTGACTATCCGCGCTACATCGATCCCCACCGCCGGCAAGCCTGCGCGCCCGAAACCCTGATCCGGGTGATCGGTCTGCAGCGCAGGCGACAGCGTGAGCTGCCGGCGCGGATCGAGGCCTTCGGCTTCAAGCCTTGGAAGCGGCCGATCCTGCGTCGCTTTCTACGGGGAGCGGAGGTTCGCTTTCGCGGCCGGCAGGCCCTGCCCGGCCCGGAGGCGGGAGGGCTCGCCATCTGGGGACGGGAGGGCGGGCGCGGGGTGGAGCGCCGGTTGCGGCAGGACCCGCCCGTGCCCCTGTTGCGGATGGAGGATGGATTCCTGCGGTCCGTGGGCCTGGGAGCCAATCTGATCGATCCGATCTCCTGGGTGGTCGACCGGAGCGGCATCTATTACGACGCCACTTCCGCCAGCGATCTGGAGCGTCTTCTGGCGCACCATCCCTTCAGCGCGGCGGAGCGTCAGCGCGGAGCCGCCCTGCGGAGACAGCTGGTGGCGGCCGCCCTGACCAAATACAACCTGCCGGCTCCCGACTGGCGGCGACCCCCGAATCAAGACCGGGTGGTGCTTGTTCCAGGTCAAGTGGAAACCGACGCCTCGATCCGCCACGGCGCACCCGGCCTGCGGACCAACCTGGAGTTGGTGCGGGCGGCACGGGAGGCTGAACCCGACGCCTGGCTGGTGTTCAAACCCCATCCCGACGTGGTGGCGGGCCTGCGGCGGGGGGGCGCCGAGGGGGAGGATCCGCTGCGCTTTTGCGATGAAATCGTTCGCGACGGAGCCATGGATCAGCTCTACCGGCAGGTGGATGCGGTGCATGTGCTGACCTCCCTGGCGGGCTTTGAAGCCCTGCTGCGGGGATTGGAGGTGCATACCTGGGGACTGCCTTTTTACGCGGGCTGGGGACTCACCCGCGATCGGCTGCCCTGCCCCCGACGGGGCCGGCGCCTGACCCTTGATGAGCTGGTGTTCGCCGCTCTGGTGGCCTATCCCCGCTATGTCAGCCGGCAAAGCGGCCTGTTCATCGAGCCGGAGGAGGCCATCAGCGAACTTGTGGAGTGGAGGAAGGAGAGTCCCCAACCCGCCCGTTGGTGGCGCCGCCTGTTCCGGCATTGGGGGAAATGGAGGGAACGTATCCTGACCAACACTCCCCCCTCCCCATGGGGTTAGTATCTATTGGACTGGATACTCTGGGAAGCGTTCATTGGTAAAAAGCATTCCCATTCATGGGCCTGTTCTCCTCCTGATGGGTCCAATCGGGTTGTTTTTTGCACGGCTTGCGAAAAATTTAGAGAGCAAGGGTGTGCCTGTGATGAAGGTCAGCTTTCCATTGCATGAATTTGGTTTTGCCCCCCACCAGCGTGTTCCCTATGATGGCGACATGGACACGTTCCAGTCGTTCCTGCGGACGTTAATCCTGGAGCGGGGCATTCGCCATCTCTTCATGTATGGCGATTTCATCGATCCCCATCGATTGGCCATCGAACTGGTTCAGACCATGAACGCGGAAGGGGTGTTGCCCTTCCAAATCGAGGCCTGGGTCTTTGAGCTTGGTTACATCCGACCCAACTACGTGAGCCTGGAATTGGAACGGGTGAACGCCCGCTCCAATCTGAACCAACCTGTGTCCTTCTATCGGGCCCTCCCTCCCGTGGATGTGATCCCCGAGGCCCGCAGGGACGCTGGAATCCGTTGGCGGAAGATCTGGAAGATGCCAACCTTCATTCAGCACGCCTTCACGCCCTATCCAATCATCCAGGGGCCCCACAAGCTGCAACCCAAGCCCTCCTATCTCTGGGCGCAGATCTGGGGGCTGATACGCAAGCATCTTTATCACTTCAGCGAAAAGCCGGTGCGCCGTCGCCTGCTGGATGGCACACCCTTTGTCCTCGTGCCCCTGCAGGTGTCCAGCGATTCCCAGGTGAGCCTGGGCTCCGACTATGACGGCATGGAATCCTTCATCGCCGAGCTGATCGCCTCCTTCGCTTGCCATGCTCCCCGGGAGGACCGACTGGCGTTCAAGCACCATCCCCGCGACCGCGGTTACAACCATTACGGAGCCTTGATCCGCCGGCTGGCTCGGAGCCACGGGGTGGAGGATCGCGTTCTTTATTTCCATGACGGCCCCCTCGGCCCCATCCTCAAGCGCGCCAAGGCCGTCGTCACCATCAACAGCACGGTGGGGCTTCAGGCCCTCTACCACGCTGTTCCCACCAAGGTGTTGGGGCGCACCTTCTACAACCTGCCGGGCCTCACCGATCAACATCCTCTGGCCGCCTTCTGGCAGGCGCCCCAGCCCTCGGATCGGGAACTCTTCCGAAAGTTCTACGTCCATCTGATCGACACCACGCAGATCAATGGCAATTTTGATGGTTTTTTCCCGTTCGCCAAAACCTTCGCCATTTCCCCCGAACTGGCGGTTCATGCCGTCGGCCCCCGTCCTGGCCCCTTGCAGATCCTGGTGCGGCTGCTCTGGCTGGCCCAGGGCTTTGGCACCTACTACCTGCAACTGCTGGCCCTGCTGTTCGGGGCACGGGAAACGGCCCGCCGCCTCCTGGAGCGGGGCGCTCAGCAGGTGCTCCGTGGTCTGGGGGTGACGGTGCTGATGGATCGAAGGCTGGAGCCCATTCCCCGTCCTCAGCTGCACATCGCCAACCATGGCCATCCCCTTGATGTGCTGCTGGTGCAGGGATATTTCCGTGAATGCAGCATGACCACCGCCGCACGCCATCTTCGCTGGATTCTTCCTTTCTTTGCTGCCAGTGCGAAAAACTATGGCCATGTGCATCTCAACCATCTCTGCGGCCAATCGCGGGTGGAGGGATTGAGGCGCCTTCTTGGGCTGATGGAAGAGCGGGGTCGCCTGTTTCTCTTTCCCAGCGGTTCCCTGATCACGCCGATCACCCAGCGGGTTTCCGGCAGCCTCCATGTGATCGGTCGGCGCAGCGGCGCCCTGATCATTCCCTGGTTCACGATCTACCGGGGCTTCCCGCGCTCGGAGGACGATCTGAGCTATCGCCCCCTCGCTCTGATCGTGCGGCGTCTGTTTGGACCGCAGGGCACCATCCTCTGCCAGGAGGGCTCGCCGATCGATCCCAGCGCCTTTCCCGACCAAGACTCCCTCTCCGCCCACATTCGCGAGATCTATTCGCGCCGCAAACTATCTCTGGAGTCCATCAGCTGAGGGCGTCCTGCCAGACGGGGCGCAGATCCTCCACTTGAAGAACGCGCCGTTGATGGGGCAACAGCCGGCTGAGATCGCAGTGCATCAAGATCTCGCAGATTTGATTGAAATCTTTGGCCAGGGAGACACCAGCCACGCGGGCATTGCCGAAGGCCACATATTTCTTCAGCAGGAGCGGCACCCGGAAGGGCTCCTGGAACTCCTGCTCCAGGGAGCGCTCCAGCTCGCCGATGGTCGCAGGCCGGCCGTCGCTCGGGGGCACCGGCGAGGGCGAGAGATCGGGGAAGGGATGGCGCGGTGGCGGAACAGCCAGGTCGGCCTGGAAGGGAGGCTGAAGAAGCCGGGAGAGAAAACGCCTGTGCAGACGCTCACTGTGTTGGAAATGGTTGTACGACACCATCCCCAACAGATGGGGATGGCCCGTGGCCAAGGGGATGCTGACCATGGCCCGCAGCAACATGAGCAGCACGGGACTTGTGCGCTGGTATGGCGAGGCCACGAACGTGCGACCGATCTCCGCGTAAGCCTCCTCCCGCTGGCGGAACACCTGATCCAAGCCGGGGTAGCAGTGCTCCAGGTAGGAGCGGCGGCCATCCCATGGATCTTCATGCCAGCGGGACAGGGCGAGGCGCAGGGATCCGGCCATGGTCCCCCGTTGCTGATCAAGGATGAGGAGATGCCAATAGTGGTCATCACGCCCATCGAGGTCGGTTTCCTCTGGGCCGTGGGCGGAAACCTGGCGATAGGTGCGGGCACGCATGGCGCCCACCCAAGCGGCAACGGAGCGGAAGTGCGTGGGCGTAAGAAAATAGGCAGAAAAGGGGCCCTGCTGAAAACAGAGCTGTGAGGCAAGATCACCGCTGAGCAGGCTTGAGGTCAGCTTTTCCATGTCAGAACCTGAAGCGCTGCCCACCGTTTCTCCTGATCCTCTCCCTTATAGAGTCGCTTGGTGAGATCTGGGAAGCCGCCGACCGAACTGCCCGGCTTGTCCCTGCCAGAGCAGGGTGGCCGTGTTCTTGTGGCGCACCAGGGTGCGGGTTCCACGATTGATCATTTCCTCCGCGGCCCCTTGGAGCGGATGGGCGCCCGGGTGGTGGAGGTGGATTCGGCGGCGGAGCCCCGGGGCCCCCTCCTCGAAACCCTGCTGACGGCCGATCGGGTGGTGGTTGTGCGCTATGTGCCGCGGCGTTGGTTGCGGCCCCTGCGCCAAGCCCGCCGAGCTGGAGCGACCTTGCTCTACCTCATGGACGACGACCTGCTTGACCCGGATCTCCTGGGCGAGCTGCCACCGTCCTATCGGCGCCGGGTGCGGGAGCGCATCACCCGGCGGCGGGGCCAGGTTCCCGCCTTGTTCGATCAGATCTGGGTCACCAGCGCGGTTTTGGAACAGCGTTACGCGCACCTGGGGGCCCTGCGGCTGCCCCTGCGCCCCCATCCCCATCTCCTCCTGGAGCGGCCGCGGATCCAACTGGCCTATCTGGGCACCAGCGTGCACGAGCGGGAGTTCGCCTGGTTGCGGGAGCTGCTGGCTCGTCTGCAGGAGCGGCACGAACACACCCATGTGGACCTGTTCGGGGATCTGGCGATCAACCGCCAGTTCCGCGACCTGCCGCGGGTGCGCATCCTTCATCCGATGCGCTGGTCGAACTACCTTGCCGAAACAGGGCCAGGGCGGGTGGATCTGCTGCTGTCGCCCCTCCTGGAGAGCCCCTGGAACGCCGCCCGGGCTCCGGTGAAGTTCGTGGATGCCGCCCGCTGTGGCGCGGCCGGGCTCTACTCCGACCGTGTGCCCTACCGGGGATTCATCCGGCATGAAATCGACGGCCTGCTCCTCCCGGATCAGCCACAGAACTGGCTGGAGGCGATTGAGACCCTGATGGACGACAGCGCCATGAGGCGACGATTGGCGGAGGAGGGGCGACGGCGTGCGTTGCGCCTGAGTTGCGGCATGGCGGAGGAGGGGAATCCGCAAGATCCAGCGGCGCAAGAGTAGGGCGTCCCTTCTCATCCATGGGAAACTGATCCTTTCCTATCAGGCTGTCGCAGATGCTGGGCAACGGAAGATCTTCGGATCGCGAAGGCCCGGATTGGTTGCGGCTGGCCGCCGTCACAGGGGCGTTCCTGATTGCCCTGCCGATTCCCGCGGCGCTGGCAGGCCCCGCGACGCGAACCGTTCCCGCCACGGCGCCCGCTGGCGCCCGCGGCGAGGTGATCCTCCCGGCCATCGATCCTGCCCTGGCGGGAAACATGCGCTATCGGCTGGGGCCGGGAGATCGCCTCAAGATGTCGGTTTTCCGGATGGAGGGCTACGAAACCCAGGCGGAGGTGCTCAGCGATGGCACGATCAGCCTGCCTCGACTGGGCAGCGTGCCGGTGTGGGGCCTGACGCTGGATGAAGCCCGCTCCCGAATCACGTCGGGGTATGCCCGCATCCTGCGGCGCCCGATCGTCTATCTCGATCTGCTGGAAGCCCGGCCGGTGCGGGTGGCGATCACGGGCGAAGTGCAACGGCCTGGCTTATACAGCATCGGCCGCGGCGGCTCCAACCAGCTCACAAGCAGCGGCGGCGGACCTGTCAGCGGCGTCAGCTTCCAGACCAGCGGCCCCCCCACCCTGCTGGAAGCCATTCAGAAGGCCGGAGGGCTCACCGCCTACGGCGACCTGCGCCGCCTGACCGTGCAACGGCGCATGGGCGCCCCGGGATCGCCGGTGCGAACGCTTCAGTTTGATTTTTGGCAGGCACTCTCCGGCGGCGGCCCTGTCACCAATCCCCTGCTTTATGACGGCGACAGCATCAGCATTCCCCGCGCGGAGAATCTCAGCGAACCGGAATTGCTGGCCGTGGCCTCCTCCACCTTCGCCCCGGACACCATCAGCGTGAATGTGGTCGGGGAAGTCAACCGACCGGGCACCCAGAACGTGAAGGCCAACAGCCCCCTGTCTGGCGCCCTGCTCTCCGCCGGTGGTTTGACCCGACGGGCCAGTGAAGCCAACGTGCGGCTGCTGCGGTTGCTGCCCTCCGGCGCCATCAAGCAGGCCCAAATCCGCTTTGATCCCGCCGCTCCCCTGGGCTCCGCCCAGAACCCTCCCCTTCAACAAGGGGACGTGGTGGTGGTGGACCGCCATCGCTGGGCCAAGGCCACCGACAGCCTCAGCGACGCGGTGCAGCCCATCGGCCCGATCATCAACGCCAGCTCCCTGCTGCGGATTCTGGGCCTGGGGTTCTGATCCGTCGCCAGCGCCGCAAGAGCCGGCGACGGCTGAGCCGCAGGTCGCCCACGCTCGGACGCTGCCGGTCCTCGCCGAACCGCACGGCCTGATAACAGGCCACAAAGGTCGCCAGCTCCGGGTCGAGCTCAGGGCAACGCTGCCGCAACCGGTTGGCCAGCTGGGGGAGGGTTTCCCCCGCCCGCGGCACCCAGCCCTGGCGGCCGAAGGCCAGCAGACAGCGGTCGAGCTCCCGCCGCTGAGGATCCCCCTCCCCCCGTTGCCGCAGCCAGCTCAGCAGGGCCAAACCACCGGCCAGGCTCAAGGCGATGGCTCCCAGGAGGATCACCCCCAGGGCCTCGCGCCGATCCCCCAGCAAGAGCTGCAGCAACGCCTCCTGGCTGCGGGCGTCATAGCCCAGCCACCAGCGGGTCCAGGCCAGATCCAACCCCCACCACTGCCGCTCCAGCCAGGAGAAGAGGTTGCCCCCTCGGGCGACCATCGAGGCGGGCGCCGTGCCCCCTCCTGACACCCAAAGGCTGGGATCCACCGCCACCCAGCCCAGCCCCTCGATCCAGACCTCGCTCCAGGCGTGGGCATCGCTCTGGCGCAGGTCCAGGTACCCCACTCCGCTGACGGGCTTCACCCAGCTGCCACCCGCATAGCCGCTCACCACCCGGGCCGGCAGACCGGCGGCCCGCAGCAGGGCGCTGACGGAGCTGGCGAAGTGGCCGCAGAAGCCCTCGCGTCGCTTGAAGAGAAAGTCGTCGAGGGGAGCCTTCTCCGGCAACACGCCGGGCTGACGGGTGTAGCGAAACGGCTGGGCGCGCATCCAGCGCTCCACCCGTCGCAACCGCTCCAGGGGAGGCCCCGAGGCCCAGCTGGCGCCAAGGGCTTCCAGGCGCGGATTGGCCCCCGTCGGCAGGGCCAGCAGATCGGGCCCGGGCCGCTCCCGCTGCCAGGAGACCGGGGAGGCCGCCTCGGTGATGGCATAGGCCCGTCGCTGGCCCCTCGGGCCGCGATGCACCAGCTCGCCCCGGGGCGTGACGCGCAGCTGGCGACTGCTGGGGCTGCCCGTCCCACTCCAGGGGAGACGGTCGAAGGAACTCTCCTCACTCAACCACACCTGGTTGATGGGGCCTGAGCCCTCGCGGGCGTTCCGCCAGGCGAGCAGCTCCAGGGTGGGATCGTCCTCCCGCACGGTCCATCGTTTGCCGTCAAAGCCCTCATGCACCAGCACACGCCAGTGGCGCGCCTCTGGCGGAGGGGGGGCGCCGGCGGCAAACGACACCCGGGCCGCCGGGGCCTTGCTCGTGGCCAGGGAGGCGATGGCGCCGGGGTCGAGGGTGTCGCTGAGGCCGGTCACCGCCGCCGCCCCCCAGCCGCCGGGGAGCACACCGATCGGCTGGAGGCGCGGCACAAGGAAGAACAAGAGGAGGGCCACCGGCAGGGCCGCCACCACCACCCCCGCGCTGCGACGCAGCAGCAACCCCCACTGGGTGGGGGACCCCAGCTCCAGGGCCAACAACCCCGCCAGGGCCACCAGAACCGCGGAGCCCTGGAGCAGGCTTGCCGCCAGATCGGGCTGCATGGAGGCCTGCAGCCCGGCGCTCAAGAGCTGCAACAGGCACACCAGCCGTCGTTCCTGCCGACGCCGGGCCTCCCACAATTTCAGGCCGGTGAGCAGGGTGATCACGATGGCGAGGCTGCTCAGCAAATCCACGGGGCGCAGGCCCAACAGGCCCGCCCCGAGGAGTCCAAGGGCCAGCCATTGCAGCACCGACGCGCTCGGCCAGCGACTCATGGGGCCTCCGCCAGCAGGAGCAGACAGCGGTCGCGGTGGGCCAGGCCCTCATCGGGTCCGACCACGGCGCCCTGCCAGAGGAGGCCATAGGGAAGGCCCTGGCGGTGGAGACGGCAAATCCGTTCGCTGAGATGCTGGAAGGCCCGCTCCCGCGGCAGGGAGGGATCCGCGGCGATCACCAGGGCCCGGGGCGCGGGGGCGGTGAAGCGTTTCACCTGGTGCCCGCGGCCCTGGGCCACGAGCTTCCAGGCCATCCGGCTGGGGCTGTCCTCCGGTCGACCGGGCCGCAGGTCGTGCCACTCATCCCCGCCGGCATCCAGCCGCTCCACCAAACCCCGCCCCGTGATGGCGGGCGCGGCGTTGACCAGCTCCTTCACGGGCCCGGCCTTGCGGGCGGGAACGATGACCTGGGCCGCGGGGGGGGACCAAACCGTCCAGCAGACGAACAGGCCCAGGGGTGCCGTGCTCATCACCCGCAGCCGTCCGGGCGGAAGGGCGCCCCGGGCGTTGGGTCGCCAGGGCAGATTCAGCCGGTGTTCTCCCGGCCGCAGGGCATCGAGGGTGAGGGGCTCGCCGGCGGCATCCACCCAGTTGAGGCCCACGCCGTCGCAGAGTCCGGAGCTGCGCAGGAGGAGGGGATAGGGAACGCTCTCTTCGGCAAAGCCCCAGGAGGGGGTGCCGCAGGCGATCTCCAGCCCGTGGAGGTTGAAATGGGTGAGGTGCAGGGCCAACAACCAGAGGCCGAGCATGAGAAACGCGAGCAGCAGGGGGCCGTTGGTTTGGGTCTGCACGCCCACCACCAGCAGCAGCCCCAACCCCCCGAGCCAGAGCCAACCGAGGCCCGTGGGGAGGATGTAAAGCGTGTGCAGCCCCAGCCGCAGGCGAGGTTCCCTGCGGGGGGGCAGGCGTGGATCCAAGCGCTTCAGCAGGTCCATGGGCCAGGGCCGGGTGGCGTCATCCTCAACGCAGGCTTTCCACGGAGGACAACAGCCCGCCGCTCAGCTCCGCTCCATCGCCCCTGGGCTGGCCGCCATCCATCCTGTGTTCCGCCACTGCGGGCAAGACGGCCTGCACATCATCCGGGATCACATGGTCGCGCCCCTCCAGGAGGGCCCAGGCGCGGGCCGCCGCCAGCAGGGCCAGCCCGGCGCGGGGGGAGAGGGGCAGCCCTCCCTGGCTGCTCTGGCGGCTGCGGGCCAGCAGGTCGAGCACATAGTCGAGCAGGAGATCGCCGCAGTGGGTCCGTTGGGCGGCCTCCTGCAGGGCAAGCAAATCCCCTGGCTTCAGCCGGGAGGCGATCGCTTCCGGGTGGAGCGCCTCTCCCTCCAGCAGGGCCCTTTCGGCGGCACGGCTGGGAAAGCCGAGGCTGAGGCGCATGAGGAAGCGATCGAGCTGGGATTCGGGCAGGGGATTGGTGCCCCCCTGGTCGAGACCGTTTTGGGTGGCGATCACCAGGAAGGGCCGCGGCAGGGCGTGGCTCACCCCGTCAACGCTCACCCGGCCGGCGGCCATCGCCTCCAGCAGGGCGCTCTGGGTGCGGGGCGAGGCGCGATTGATCTCATCGGCCAGCAAGACCTGGGAGAAGAGGGGCCCGGGCTGGAAGCGGAAGCGGCTCTGCTCCGCCTCCCAGACATTGACGCCCGTGAGATCGGCGGGGAGCAGATCGCTGGTGAAGCTCACCCGCCGGAAATCCAGACCGAAGCAGCGGGCCAGCGCCTCCGCCAGGGTCGACTTGCCGGTGCCGGGCAGATCCTCGATCAGCAGGTGCCCTCGGGCCAGCAGGCAGGCCAGGGCCAGCTTCACCTCGTGGCTCTTGCCCAGGAGCACCTGGCTGATGGCGGCGATCACAGGCTCCAGGCTGGGAGGGCTCTCGGGGGGGGCGGACACGGGGAGTCGCGGGGGTTGGCGCGGGGGAAGGAGGGCCGCCGCGTCTGTTGTTTAGTGGATTTTCCCCTGCCTTGCCGCCGATGCCTCCCGCCACCCATGGGGGCAACCGGGCGGCGATCGCCCGCCGTCTCGGCTGCCGCCCCGCCCAACTTCTGGATCTGAGCGCGTCGCTGGCCCCCTGGGGCCCGCCAGCCCCCCTGCGGGCCCTGCTGCTGGCGGCCCTGCTGGGGGGGCCTGGCTCGCCCCTGCGCGACTACCCCGATCGCTCCTTCACGGCGTTGCGGCGGGTGATCGCCGGTCGGCATGGCCTGGAGCCGGACCAGGTGTTGCCGGGCAATGGGGCGGCCGAACTGTTCACCTGGGTCGGCCGCGACGCCGCCGCCCTCGGCACCAGCCTGCTCCCCGCGCCCGGCTTCGCCGACTACCGCCGGGCCCTGGCGTGCTGGGGGGGGGAATGGCGGCCCTGGCCCCTGCCCCTGGCCTGGGGGGAAGGGTTCCCGGCGCCCTTCCCCCTGGCGGCGCCCGACGAGCCCCGGCCCGCCGTCCTCTGGCTCACCAACCCCCACAACCCCACCGGCCAGCTCTGGAGCCGCGCCTCCCTCGAAGCCCTGCTGCGGCGGGTTGCACTGCTGATCGTGGATGAGGCGTTTCTCCCCCTCACCCCGGGGGGCGAGGAGGAGTCGCTGGCGCCCCTGGTGGCCGCGCACCCGAATCTGGTGGTGATCCGCAGCCTCACCAAGCTCCATGGCCTGGCCGGGCTGCGGCTGGCCTATGCCTTGGCGGACGCCGAACGGCTGGAGCGCTGGGCCCGGTGGCGGGATCCCTGGCCGCTGAATGGCCTGGCGGTGGCGGCCGGGGAAGCGCTGCTGCGGGATCCGGCTGTCCACGAACGCTGGTGTGAACGGGTGCGGCGGTGGGTGCGGCGGGAGGGGACGGCCCTGGCGCAGGGCCTGGCGGCCAGGCCCGAACTGGCGCCCCTGCCTTCGGCGACCAATTTCCTGCTCGTGCGCGGTCGGGCGGGCGGGGCCTCGGGATCCCCCCGGTCGCTGGAGCCCGTGCGGCAGGCCCTGGAGACGCGCCCCCGCATCCTGGTGCGCGACTGCCGCTCGTTTCCCGGCTTGGAGGATGGGAGCTGGCTGCGCATTGCCCTGAGTGATCGGCGCGGGCGCGAGCGGCTCCTGCGGGCCCTGGCCGAGGAGAGCGACCGCCGAGACAACCCGAGGACGGGGGAGAACACCTAGGTTTTCTCCAGCGTTGTTGGCCTCCCATGCCCCTCCCGCCAGGTCCCACCACCTGGGCGCCCTGGCAGCTGATCCAGTGGGTCCGCTCCCCCTACAGCCTGATGCGCACGTGCGCGGCCACCTACGGCGAGGTCTTCACCCTGCGGGCCACCTACGGGGCCGAGCCAGTGGTGTTCTGCAGCGATCCCGAGGGATTGCGGCTGCTGCTCAGCCAAGACGACGGTCCGGCGATCACCGCCCCGGGGGAGCTGAACGCCATCTTTGAGCCCCTGCTGGGTCCCCAGTCGGTGATCGGCCTGAGCGGCGATCCCCATCGGCGCATGCGCCAACTCCTGATGCCACCGTTTCACGGCGAGCGGATGCGGTCGTACGAGACCGTGATTCGCGCCATCTGCCAGGAGGAGGCGGCCCGGTGGTCAGCGGCGGCGCCGGTGGAGGTGCGGCCCGCCATGCAGCGGATCTCCATGCGGGTGATCCTGCAAACCGTTTTCGGGCTGCGGCAGGGGGAGCGCATGGAACGGATCGAGGCGGCCCTGGTCGATCTGCTCCAGACCTCCTCCCAGCCGTTGAGCACGCTGATGATCTTTGCCGGCGGGCTGCAGAAGGATCTGGGGCCCTGGAGCCCCTGGGGGGGGTTTTTGCGAAAGCGAGAGGCCGTCGATGCCCTGCTCCACGCGGAGATCGCCGAACGACGCGCCCAACCCGAGCAACGGGGCGACGACATCCTGAGCCTGCTGCTGGACGCCCGCGATGAGGAGGGCCAACCGCTGACGGATGGCGAGTTGCGGGATGAGCTGATCACCCTGCTGGTGGCCGGCCACGAAACCACCGCCACCGCCCTGAGCTGGGCGCTGCACTGGCTGGCCACACGCCCCGAGGTGCGGCAACGGCTGCTCCAGGAGGTGGGGGAGGCTCGCACGGCGCCTGACGCGCCCCCGGAGCTGGCCACCCTGCTGCGCTTGCCCTACCTGCAGGCGGTGTGCAACGAAACCCTGCGCCTCCACCCCGTGGGCATGATCACCTTCCCCCGGCGGCTGGAGGCTCCCCTCGTGCTGGCGGGCCATGCCCTGGACCCCGGCACGGTGGTGATGGGCTGCATCTTTCTGGCCCACCGGCGAGAGGAGGTGTTCCCCGATCCGGAACACTTTGATCCGGAGCGATTCCTCACCAACAACTTCAGCCCCTTCAGCTTCCTGCCCTTTGGCGCCGGCAGCCGCCGCTGCATCGGCATGGCCTTCGCCCTCTTCGAGATGAAGGTGGTCTTGAGCGAACTCATCACGCGCTTCGCCCTGGAGCTTGATCCACGCACTCCCCTGCCCGTGCGGCCGGAGCGACGGGGGCTCACCTCCGGCATCTCGCCCCTGTGGCTGCGGGTGGGGCCCGCGGAAGCCATGGCGGCGGAAACCGCTCCCAACCGGTCTCAGGGGGCGGCGAGTCCGGTGTCGTAGGCGGTGAACCCGCAGGCGCGGGCGGCCCCCTGCCAGGCCTGATCGAAGCGATCCCAGCGGAAGGCGCGCGGGTCGTAGCGACTGCGGCTGCGGTCCACGGCCGCGTGGGTGGTGAGCCGGTTGAGGGGGATGCCCCAGCGGGCCTGCCAGAGCACCACCTGGGCCGCCGCGGCGCGGTATTGGGCGGGGGTGTAGCCGCTGTGGGCGGGGCTGTCGCCCCGGCCATCCGGGGGGGTGACCAGGCTGAGGTGGAGCGCGACGTTGTTGATGGAGCCCACCGAGGTGGGGCGAATGCGCACGCTCATGTCTCCCCAGGCCGACATGCCGGCGCCATAGGCCCGCTTTTCATCGGGCACCAACCGCAGCCGTTCCCCGGCGGGGGAGAGAAGCATGTGGTAGCTGACCTGATCCGCGTCGCGGGGATGGGGGTTGCGGAAGAGCTTGAGGGTGTCGGCTTCGCTGACGACGGTTTCGTGCAGCACGATCAGCGCAGGGGCATGGGGCACCCGTCGTCCGAAGACGTCGCGATGCTGCCGTTCGCCGAAGTTGGTGGGATCGGCGGGGGTGGCCACCTCGGGCCGGAGGTCGCCCCGGGCCGTGAGGGTGCGGGCGCAGCGCTCCACGGCCTCCGCCTTCTGGGGCGGCAGCGGGCTGGGGGCCAACTCCCGCACGCGAAAGGAGGGCGCTGTGCCGCAGGCCGCAAGGCCAAGGGCCAAGGCCGCGAGGGTGATGGGGGCCCGAGGGGGAACGGGGGGACGGTCGGTCATGGCTCCATTGAAGCGGCGACAGGAACGGGGGCCGGCGCCCTGCGAAGCGCCAAACTTCTTCATCAAGTCAGATGACCGCAGATCAATACACATCACAACTTCCGCCGCCTGGATTCCCACCTCCGGGGGAAGGGGAGCACCATGGCGTCATCAACCCGGAGGCGCCCGATGGACGACACGCCACCCAATCAGGCTCCAGGAGCCCGCTGACGTTTGGACCCTGCTCCAACATTTTCGAGCGAATTCTGGTTTCCCGGTTCAGCCCTGGCCCAGTCCTCGTTTGAGGGCCCGCTGACCGCTCCATGCACCGTTTGAACGAGCCCCAGTCCCCAAGTGGCTCCAGGTGCCCCGGAGGAAAGGGAAACCCTGCTGGACACCTGGCCCCAGGCGGCCAGCGCCAGCGGCTCCGCCCCACAACTGAAGACCGGCGCGCGCGACGCTTCACGCCCGCCAACCGATTGATCTCTTGACGATCCAACGACCGCGCAGCCACGCCCCTTGCGCCTCAAGGGCACCCTGGCTGAGCAGACAACAGCCCGAGCCCAGCGGTTCGGGCGTTGTTTTGTCTGGCGCTCCCCCAGCACCGGCCGGCGCTCTGCAGGATGGAGCTCCCTTTTGGCCCCTGGATGCCTGCCGCCGCCACGCTGCTCCTCAGCCCCGCCGACCGCCGCAAGTCGGATGAGAACGACGACGCCCTCTTTTACGCCGAACCCCGCTTTGTGCAGCATCTCGACGGCGGATTCCGCGCGCGCCTGACCCGGCTCTACCGCGAGCGGATTCCCGCTGGTGCCGTGGTGCTGGATCTGATGGGCAGCTGGGTGAGCCACCTGCCGGACGACGTGCGCTACCAAGAGGTGATCGGCCATGGGCTGAACGCCCGGGAGCTGGAAGCCAACCCCCGGCTGAATCGCTTCTGGGTGCAGAACCTCAACACCAACCAGACGCTGCCCCTGGAGGAGGCCAGCGTGGATGCGGCGCTGATCGTGGCCGGCTGGCAATACCTGCAGGTTCCGGAGGCCATCGCCGCCGAACTGCGCCGCGTCATCCGCCCCGGAGGCCAGCTGATCGTGGCCTTCAGCAATCGCCTCTTCGCCCAGAAGGCTCCACAGATCTGGCTGAACGGCAGCGACCGCGACCGCCTCACCAGCGTGGCCACCATCCTCATGGCCCAGGGCTGGTCCCAACCCGACATCCTCGCCGAGGCCACCCGGGCGGAAGGCCCCCTCGGCTGGATCGGCGGCAGCGGCGATCCCTTCTTCGCCGTGATCGCCCACCAACCAGAAGGCTGAGCCCGGTCGCCCCCCCATGCATGAACTCAGCCTGATGGAACAACTGGGCCAACGGGTGCTCGCCGTGGCTGCCCGGGAGGGGGCTGAGCGGGTGCTCGCGATTCGCCTGCGGATCGGGAGCCTCGCCGGGGTGGATCCCGAGGCGCTGCGCTTTGCGGCGGAGGTGGTGTTGGCGGGGACCCTGGCGGAGGGGGCAACGCTCGCTGTTGAAGAGGTGGAGGCGGCTTGGTGGTGTGATCCCTGTGGGGCGGACTTTGGGGGGGGCGATGGTGGATGTGAGTGTCCGCAGTGCGGGAGTCTGAGCACGCGGTTAGCGCGGGGGAGGGAGTTGAGTCTGGTGGCTGTGGATTTGGTTCCTTGAGGGTGGTCAGGGGGCGCATATCGGGAGGTCAGAAAAGAGGCGAACGGGAGGGGGCTGACGACGAATTCGGGAGACTCTGAATCCAGGATTGACCTCATGAGCAGGACGCCATCAAGCGCATGTCCTACGCATAGGCGATCTCCATCAGCATCCAATCTTTGAGTGTCTAATTGTGGTCTTCGTCTCAACGTAGTCTTCGTCTAATCGTAGTCTTCCATGCCGTCACCCACAGCATTCTGAACTTTGCTGGTATTTCGGATTTTTTGGAAGCATCGACCCAAAGGGCACCACGGCCGTTGATCTGTTGCAACAACGCGTGCGAGACCTGCCATGCAGCACGCAGGAAGGGTGGCTTGTGAGAAATAAGAGCGTTCATGCCATGTGCTGGCACGTGGTCCCATGAGCATCAGCAGCCCCGGATCCACTTTGTAGCAGAGTGAACGACCTTGGTGGGGTCCCCATAAGACCCCACCGCCAATGGCTCAGAACCTCTCAAACCCCACCAGAAGAGGGGCTTGGGCTCCTTGACTCCATGTCTTCAGCTTCTTATGCTGCGGAAGCATGACGGTGAGGGGTTTTCTGGGGATCCGCCCAAACGTTGTTAGGCCCACGGAGTTATTGCCGCAAATTCAAAAGTAGAAATCCTAATCCCTATTCTCAGACACTTCGATTCTGCAAAGCCTTTCTATTAAGTCTCCACGTCTAAATGTAGCAGAAAGCTGCTGGAGAGACACTTCTTGGCCGCCATATAGACCAGACAGCGCTTGCTGGATATCGCCAAGTGAGGATGAATAGTACCTATCGCCATTGCCCAAAATAAGTTCATTGGCATCCTTGAAGTTGAGGTGGCTGATGCCGTCCACGTCCACAAGGCCTAAATCGTAGATAAGACGACGGCCCATTTGCATGGCAATAAAACACGATGCGTAACGTACAACAACTGGATCCGCATCTTCTGGTCGTTTGCGCCGATTCTCGGCAATACGGTACAATTGAACAGCAAGAATGACCTGTGAGCCATTCAAGGAAGCAGGAAAGATCTCGCCATAAAGCCTTCCAAAGTGCTCACGTGTAAAGAATTTGGCTTGGTGTGGACGGTGTCTCCAAACCGACAAGATCGCCTCCGCAGCGACACCTGAAGTGATGTCTAAAGGCCTTAGTCCAGAATCAGATCTCTTCCGTCGATAGCTAAATCCAAGTTGTGAGATATCCATTTCTAGTCTCCGCTGAACCTCATCATTTGCACGAAGATCCCTAAGATCGACTGGGTTCTGACTATTGGTTGCAAAAGTGATTTTTTGCACTAAGTCTTCATTGTCAGATGGAAGTTGATAAAGTCTTAGCAAGACATATGCTTCAGTCGGCTCGGGGAAAAGGCTTGCCTGTCTCATTGTCTGAAAGATGGTCATGCAAGTCTGCCCACCATTGATAATCTGAAGGTTCTCAACCTTGACCTGATAGTCCCCTTCTTGTAGTGCATTATAAGAGAACTTGTCGCAGGTCAGTGTGATTCCATTATTGTAAAAATAAAAGTTGCTTCTTTCTGGGGTCTCCAGTGTTAGGCGTATTGCTTCATTGACTCTATTTCCCTGCAAGCCAAGATATCTACGAATGTTCCGCTCTAGCAGCCTGTCGCCATGGCGAGAAATCAGCCCTGCAATCTCAGTAACCGAGATACGTCCAACTAATATTCGGCTAAAGTCCATGTCTTCGACAATCGCCTTGCCGTTTAGACGTAGTGAGTCCGTGACAGGCTTTGAGGCCTGTAGGATTTTCACTAAAGAAGTGTGGTTAACGTGCTCCCAAGTGACTTGATCGCCAAAAGAAGCACATTTAATAACCTCATCGGCCGCAGAGTTCCATGTGAGTCCATTATTGCAGGCGATAGATCTGACCTGCGGGAGAAACCCATCCCGGATCAAGCTTCTCGCTTCCTCGACTTTGGCTAAGAGGCGTGAGTTGATATGCTGAAGCTCGGCAGCAGGATTGAACAAAAGGCGTATGGCTCGAACCAGGCTATTGATTCCTGACTCAGGAAAGTTAGAGTTGCCAGAGAAGTTGATGTGCTTGTATTTGGCTTGAAAAAGGCTGACCGTGAACTCTCCATCGTACTCTTCAGAGACGTGTATTGCGTCGACGCCAAAGTCGCCACTTCCCTCTGTCAAGCAGTCAAACGTCTCGTCGCCATCCAAATCCAGAACAGTCTTAACGCAAAGATAAACAAATGCAAGTGACTTTAGCTTTGGGGGATCTGATATCTTTAGCTGCTCAGCTGCTGGCTCTCTTATGTCATCGACGATGGCGGTCAGACGCTGATCTACAATGGATGCCTCAATGTTCATTGGTCCGAGAAAGGGAAGCCCTGGTTTGCAGATCTTAGCATTGTGCGATCATTATCGTCTCTTTATAGCTTGATGAAGCAAGCAGCCATCGCCTTTGCCTACGGGCCTAACACACCCCTCGAGTGGACAGGCCACCATCAACTCTCTGCTACGCCAGCACAAGCTCCCTGCCTGCCACTCAGGGGCAGCGTTGGGCAATATCCAATGCATCCACCGCAGAGGCGAGTGTTCTTGTGTAATCTGTAGCTCATGCAGAACTCTAGACAGGAGCAGCTTAATGACAGAACTCGTTACATGGTTTCAAGGGCGGCCAAAATGGCTGCAGGCAGCTGCACGGCTACTTCTTGCGAATAGTCGCTTATCTGAAGACGATATTGTCAACCTAAAGAGTCAGTGCTTGCTTGAAGCGGCCGGCAAGAATACGGAAGAGGTCGCGCCCTTCCCAGTAGATTCCTTCATCGCCGAAAGCGACACACCTCTTAGGTTATGCTCTATTGGAAACCTAAATGGAATTAATGCCCTTGCCCCACGCAAGCCGCTAAACCTTGGACCAGATAATCTAGTTGTTATTTACGGTGGAAACGGGTCTGGCAAATCCAGCTATGTTCGCCTCTTAAAGCATGTGTGTGGTGCCCGTAATTTAGGGAAACTGCACCCCAATGTTTATTCGGTCGATGAGACCCCGCAGACAGCGGTTATCACATATAGAGTCGGCGAAAAAGAGGCTCAGAGCTCCTGGAATATCAACAATGGCGTCCATGCAGATCTCCGCCATATAGATATATTCGACACAGAGTGTGGTCGCATGTATTTGGAGAACGAAAACGAAGTTACATATGAACCGCCTGTGCTACTCTTTTTTTCGGGCTTGGTGGTTGTCTGCGAACAGGTTACACGTCTTCTGGAAGACCAAATAGATAGGCTCGTCTCAGGGCTACCTCATATTCCAGTTGAATACAGCGACACAGTCTCAGGAAGGTGGTATAACGGCTTGAGTGTGTCAACACTTTCCGAAGAGATTGCCTCAAAAACTGGATGGAATCAAGAAGACGATAAAGCTCTTTCTTCGCTAGAATTGCGACTCGCAGAGAAGGCACCTGCTGAGCGTGCCAAGGAGCTGCATGCAAAAATAAAACATGTGGTAAATTTGCATGAATGGATTGAGTCACTTATTCAACAGCTTTCGGAAGACGGCTGCCTAAATATTCTGCAATTAAAGAAACAAAGGATCATCAGGCAACAGGCTGCACAGATCGTAGCCTCAGCTGCATTCACAGGCTCTCCATTAGATGGTGTTGGAAGTGATATTTGGAAACAACTGTGGGAGTACGCCCGGCAATATTCCCAAGCTCAAGCCTATCCTGAGCTTGCTTTTCCAAATCTTGCTTCAGATGCCAAATGTGTTCTGTGCCAACAGCCTCTCTCAGATGATGCTAAGAAGCGGCTCGCATCATTCGAAGATTTTGTGAAGGGGCAGGCTGAGATTGATGCCAATGACGCGGAGAAGGCCTTCAATGATGCGATTTCAGGGATCAGTGAGATCCCATCTAATGAACAAGTAAAGATAATGTATGATGCCGGAGGAATTGCCTATGAGGGAGATCTTCCTCCAATTGTAGAATCTATTCAACTTCTTCGCGATCGCAAAGCGATGTTACTACAGGCTGAGTCAATCGATATTCTGCCAAGCCTTCCAGATCTAAGCACATGGCTAATTCAGATGCAACGGATTGCAGAGGAATACTCAGATGACGCAATCAGATGTGAAGGTGATGCTCATTCGGATGCTCGGCCACAGCTTAATGATGAACTCCTTGAGCTCAATGCGAGAAAATGGATATCTGGGCAGATAGGTGCGATCAAAACAGAGATTCAGAGGCTTCAAACTCTTGAACAACTTGGTGCTGCAAAGCGATTGGCCGATACTCGCGGACTATCTAGAAAAAAGGGTGAGCTTTCAGAAGCATTAATTACAGAGGCTTTTGTTCAACGATTCCGGACAGAGCTACATGACCTTGGGGCATCAAGGATCAAAGTTCGGCTGACCAAGAAGCGTGTCGACAGAGGACGCGTTCTTCATGAGCTTCGGCTGGAGCAAGCCCAAACAGGGGTGCCACGAGAAGTCCTCAGCGAAGGTGAGCATCGCATTGTCTCGCTTGCGGCATTCCTTGCGGATGTAACAGGGAAATTACACCCTGCCCCATTTGTGTTTGACGACCCAATCTCCTCATTGGATCAAAGCTTTGAAGAGGCTGTAGTTCAACGTTTAGTGCGCTTGGCTGCCGATCGCCAGGTCATTGTTTTTACTCATCGTATTTCTCTTCTGATTCTACTTCAAGACTATGGCAAAAAGGAAGATCGTGATCCGAAAGTCACATGCGTTAGAAGTGAAGTATGGGGCACTGGTGAACCTGGAGATACCCCCTTGTTTGCAAAGAAACCTGATAAAGCTCTGAATACCCTTTTAAATGACAGCCTGGCCAAGGCGAGAAAGGTCCTCCATGAGGAAGGCGAATCAAATTATAACCTCCTCGCAAAGGCTATTTGCAGTGACTTCCGCATTGTTCTTGAGCGAATGATAGAAACCGACTTACTTGCGGATGTGGTTCAGAGATTCAGGCGAGCCATTACAACCCAAGGCAAGCTAGAAAAGTTACCGCGGATCACGTCGGAAGACTGTAAGCTGTTCGATACAATGATGACTAAATATTCTCGCTATGAACACTCTCAGCCTAATGAGGCTCCGGTTGCTCTGCCAGATCCCGAAGACCTGAAGGTGGATATGGAGGCTCTACGCGATTGGCGTAGTTCCTTTATGGCACGAGAATGATTGCCTTGTTTATACGCCTTGCCCAACAAGCCCTTCGAGTGGACAGGCCTCCAATAACTCTCAGCTTCGCCAACCCACACTCCCAGCCTGCCACTCAAGGGCAGCGTTGGCTGGATGTGTAACATAGAAAACGACATGGCGAGCGCAGACTAAACATCCCTAATCCTCTATAAGCAGAAAATATTCAATAATATGTTGGTCAATTGTCAGTGCATACTTGCGCATCAGCTTCATGTCCTCGATCGATTTTGAAAGATGGTATTCACGACGTCTGCCATGCGCGATATCATTGCGGATGGCACGTATTCGTGAAATATTTTCCTCCATCACTGCGTCATCAGGCATCCCTAGTCCATCAAATACTATCTCACAAATGCGACTCGCACGAAACCCAGTTTTTGAGATTGCCTCGGCAAGCTTTTGAATTCCATACGCTGAAGTCATCTGAGAGGGAAACACAAATCCCTTACCCTCCAGTTGGCTGATGCTCTTCCGATACTTTCCTTGTTTACCTGGCTTGCGAGATTCGCTAAGAGGCTTTATCTCTGGAAACTTTGCTAAACGCTCTGACCTGGTCTCTACTCGTGATCGTCTTTTTGCCAAAGCATGAAGTGCTGAGATACCACCATGAAAGTCAAATATTTCACAAACTACGTCTTGAACGTAAGCCTCAAAGTGGCTAAACGTTGAGATCAGCATGAAACGACCGAGAGAGTCTCTGTAATCTTTTTTGATTTCCTTGAGTCTTCCATGATCTCCTGGTTGTGCAAAGTGATCTGGGTTTGGGATTTTTTGAGCCTGCCCATTCTCGACCGCTTTCATATATGCGTTTAATGCAGGCACGGCGTGGCATGTCAGGTATGCATAGTCGAGCGACTCCTGAATATACTTTCTGAGAAGCAAATAGGAATTTGTATTTATCAGCATCTAGGGTCGCCGGCGCAATGGAGCTTGACAGGCCTGTCCATCCGTGCTAGATAAAGACTGTGTCACTAGTGTAACGTTAGCACCTCTACTCTCCAATGCCATCTAACCCGAAGGCAATCTAAAGTAGAGAGTTCCAGTTTGACTCTGGAGTGGCACTTTTAACAATATTAAGATTGCGTCAAGATGTTTAATCTTGAGACTGACAATTGCCAGCTAACAACTAGATTCAGAAGACGGGAGCGAGATCCTCTGCTCATCACAATCGTTATTGCCCGCTTCTGATCTGGAGCGTGAGAGAGATGTGGGCGAAGCGGCGGCAGCCCAAAGCCGGTCTGCTCTGGGTATAGCCGTTATGTTCCCATGCAAACCAGGGTCCAGCGATGGGGAAACAGCCAAAGCGAGAGGATTCCACGAGGCCTGGCTGAGCAGATCGGCCTTGGTGCTGGTAGTGCATTCAGCCTCAGTGTCAAGGACGGTGAGCTTGTGGTGAGGCCAGGGAGACCAACTCGTCTCAGCCTGGATGAGCTTTTGGCCGAGGACTCAGACAGCCATCTCCATTCCTCTGTTGATACGGGATCGACTGTGGGCGCAGAGATTTTCTAGTGTCTGCGGTGTATCCACCTTATGAGAGTATCTGTTATGTCATGAAGTAACACCGAAGAAATGTAGTGAGCAGTTACTGAGCACCTATGAAGGCAACCACCGTCGGTACTCACACCGAAAGCTCACAATAGAAAGTTTGGCTTAGGC
>JBKDTB010000039.1:0-2704 GCA_046340515.1 Cyanobacteriota bacterium
CCTTCAACCACGACACCACCAATCCTCTGCGGCTTTTTCATGCTTTTGCTTCCGAGGTTTTCAAGGGCCGCCGGTCGCCCAAACACTCCCGGGCCTTTCGCGAGCTGGTCTTGCTGATGGACAGTGAGGAGCGCTGGCCTCCTCCGCTCGTTTCCCTGCCCGCCATGGAGCGCCCATCCGACCCGGGGGGAGCCCGCAAAGTTGCCCAAGACGACATCTGCTACGGCTGATCCCGCCCGCCGCTCCTCCCTCCCCTTCCCCCCCATCCCATGCCCCGCTCCCCCCAACCCGCTGCCCCATCGGCCGACCCGGGCGATTCCTCTGCCCGCCAGGCCAGCGCGGGAGGGGAGTCAACCCAAGAGCCCTGGTGGTTGTTCCGCAACGATCCACCAAACACCGTGGAGGCCGCTGAGGCGCGGAAGCGTCGGGAGAGCAAGGCGTCGGGCGGAAGGGACTGGCCGGAACCTCCCCCTTGGCGCCGTTTTCACGCTCCCCGGGAGCTGTCCCCGCCGAAGCAGGCGGAAACCGAGGATTCAACCGGAGGGCCCGCCGCGGACACGACCTTTGGCGTCAATCAAAGCTATTGGAACGACCTGGATGCCATCGCCGCTGCCTCCTCTGGCCTCACCAACCGCGGTTTGACCTTCCGCCTGCCGAGGAACGAGGACGACACCTTCACGCCCGAGGCGGAACGCATCCTGCTGGCGGTGAATGCCGCGATTCGTCTGCGGCGACCGTTGCTGGTGACCGGATTGCCGGGCAGCGGAAAGACCAGCCTGGCCCATGCGATCGCCGCCGAGCTGGGGCTGGGGCCGGTGCTGGTGTGGCCGATCACGCCCCGCTCCCGCCTGCTGGAAGACGGGCTCTACCGCTATGACGCCCTGGATCGCCTGCAGCAAGCCGACCTCAACCGCTCCACGCAAGGTTCCGCCGACAAGCTCCCACCCCCGCTGATTGATCCCTTCATTCGCCTCGGCCCCGCGGGCACGGCTTTTCTTCCTTCCCCCTGGCCGCGGGTGCTGTTGATCGATGAGATCGACAAGGGGGATCTGCAGTTGCCCAACGAGCTGCTGCATTTGTTTGAGGAGGGGCGCTACGAGATCAGCGAACTCACCCGCGCACGCATCGAAACGAAGCAGCCGCACCACACGATCCGCACAGCCGATGCCCGGATGCTCGCTGGATCGGAGGGAGGCATCGAACAACCCTTGGAGGTGAAGCTGCGCAGTGGCTTTGTGAACTGCGACGAATTTCCGATTGTGGTGATGACCAGCAACCGGGAGCGGGAGTTCCCGCCGGCCTTCCATCGGCGCTGCATCCGCATCGGCATGCCCCCGCCGGATGAGCAGGTGCTCACCCCGATCGTGGAGGCCCATTTCGCCAAGCAACCCGCGGGCTCACAACCGAAGGACAAGGAGCTGCGGAAGGAGATCGAGATCTTTCTCGGCATGGCCGAAAGCGGGGCCGCCGCCGATGGGGAGTCCACCGGGGCGGGCCCGGCGTCGATCCGGGATCGGGCTGTGGATCAGCTGCTCAATGCCCTGTTCCTCCTCACCGGCGAGAGCCAGGAGGGGCCGACCGAGGCCCAGAAAGAAGCTCTGCGCCAGATTCTCTATCGCAACCTCAGCGATCCCAGCGAGGATCCCGAGGCCAGCGGCAAGCCCGGCCGCGGTTGATGGCCCAGCCCCCGGATCCCCTCCAAGCCCTGCTGCACAGCCTCCAGGAGCTGCACGGCGCGAGGCTCCATCCCCGGGAGCTGGCGGAGATTTTGTGGCTGGCGCGCGACCTGCCTTCTCAGCAACCCGCCGGTGTCAGGGCCAGCGGGCCCATGGCGGCCGAGGACAACCGGGATCCGGGCCGCGGCCGTGACCCCGAGCCGGGCGCTGGGGAGGAGGCGATCCCGGTGTTCGATGCGCCCCTGGCCAGGCCGTCCGGCGACCCGCTGCGCTTCTCCCTCCCCGGCTTCTTCCCCCCCGCGCCCCCTCGGGCCGCCACCCCGCCCTCCGCCGCCGCCCTCCTGCCGGATCAGGCCCTGCCCACGGAGGCCGATCTGCGGGCGGTGTTGCCACTGCGCCTGCAGGATGTGCGCCTGATTCCCCAGCCCCGCGCGCTGCAGGCGGCGCTCCAACCCCTGGCGGCCCTGGACCCGCTGGCAAACGTCTCCCACCCGCGACGGGTTCTCGATGAGGTGGCCACGGTGGAGGCCTGTGCGCGCGAGCGGCGGCTCTGGCCTCGCTATCGGTTGCCGCGGGAGCCGCGCCTGAGCCTGGTGCTGGTGGTGGATGGCGGCGTGTCGATGCAGGTGTGGCAGCGGCTGGCGGAGGAGGTGCGGGCCACCTTGAGCCAATCCGCCGCCTTTCGCGATGTGCGGGTCGTCCACCTCGAACCCGAGGCGCCCGCCGCGCTGTTGGGGGCCCTGGCTGGCGCGGGGGAGGAGCAGGTGGTGGTGGTCCTGTCGGATTGCTCGGGGTCGCACTGGTGGCAGGGGGGCGAGCCGCAGAAGCTGTTGCGGTGGCTCACCCGGCGCGGACCCGTCGCCCTGCTGCAGGTGTTGCCCGATTGGATGTGGCGCCGCACGGCCCTGGGCATCGGCTCGATCGTGGCCGTGCGCCATGGGCAACCGCTGGCGCCCAACAGGCTCTACCAGCGGTTTGCCCTCCACAGGGGCGACCCCCCTCCGCCCCGGGGAGACGACCATCTGGTG
>JBKDTB010000040.1:0-3926 GCA_046340515.1 Cyanobacteriota bacterium
CCTCAGAAGCTCTGAGATCCCTGCCATGGCCCACCCCTGTCACCGCTTATCGCCATCGCGACCCAGCCGGGGGTTCTCTCTTGGGGCAGGCATCATCTACGCGGGGTTGTTGATGTCTTTTTCAGTGGTTGGTTTTCGATCGATGTTTGCCTTCATAGAAGGTGAAAAGTTGAGGATGGCTGCCATTGAACTCACGTCCTATCTCGAGGTGGCTCGCAGTGTTGCCCTAACGGATGAATCTCCCTGTGTCATCGCCTTGGGCAGCAGCAGCGGTGGAATTTTCTCCCCAGACACAAGCGTCAGCACCAATTCTTGCCGCGCCGGCAAAATCGATACCACCCTCAACCTGAAGCAGCTGACAGGCAGCAGTAATCTGAGTGTGAGCATCCTGCCTGGAGCCGGCAGCTATCCCCTCATCTTCAATCCCGAGGGCACAACGCGAAACGGCGTGACGGTTTTGATCAGCTCCAACAATGTGCCATCCGGTTCATGGTGCGTTGATGTGCAAGCTCCGCTGGCGACGGTCCGCCGGGGATGGCTTGCCAGGGATTCCAACCTTTGCAGCTATACCCTTGAGCAATGAAACACACACTTCGTCCTGGTCCTGGATCCAGATTTCCTTCGCTGCTTCGTCGACAAGGTGCCGAGGCGTTTTCCCTGGTTGAATTGATCGTGGGTGCCGCGATTGGTGCTGCGGTCATCGCATCGATCGGCAGCCTTTCTTTGCTGTCAGAAATGCGATTCAACCGGAATGCTCTCGCCAGCCAATCGTTACGGGATTCCTGGGATCGCAGCCTGAAATTCATCGTCAACGAAGCGCTTCAGGCTTATTGGATCAGAACCACCATCACCAGCCCTCCCGGTTACCCCTGTTCGAGTACTGTGCCAGGTATGCCGCCGCAAAATCCGCTGGTTTTGGATGGCCCCCCAAACCCGGCGGATCCCAGCCAGCCCATCTGGCGCGTGGTCTACGGCATCCGAAGCAATCCCGCCAATCAAAAGGAATGGCGAGGGGTCAATCGATTGGTGCGCTGTGGTCCGCCCTTCGAGCTCATTGCTCGCAGTGAGAGCGACCCACAGATTCGAGAAGGTTCCCTGAGGTCTGCGGCAGTCGGAGGCAACCTTAGTTTTGCTGATGAGTATCAAGAAACCACCATCACCGATCAGCTTCCAGCCATCGCCACAATCCCTTGCCCCACTGCCGTGACCGGTCCCTGCATGCAACCGTTCCATGCCAGGGTCTTCAACCAAAGAGGCACTGTGGATCGGGATGGTCAGGTGAATCTGTTCCTCAGTCGTCCAACGGGTCAAACCTATCCCCCCATAGCCAACTCCGGCTTTCATGCTCATATCCGTGCCAGTCGCAACCCCGGTTTTGACATGACAGGCAATCCAAACTGCAGAACCACAACCGACTCCCTGGGAAATCAGGTCCCGAATGATCTGACGGCATGTCGCCGTAGCTTTTTGGAACCTTCCTACCGTTCGATGATTGTCACGCAATACAATTTAGCCTTGGCCAGCGGTAACCTTCGCATCAATGGATGTGGAACCAACTGTGACGGTCCGCGGGTCACAGACACGACCGAGATCATTTATTTGGCTGGTCGCTATGATGACTTCACAAAACAGCTTTCGGCCACCGATACCCGTCCTTGCAGCCGGAAAAGCTGCTATCTCCAGGGTCCCACGCAAAGCCTTCAAGTCTATGACGGCAATATGTTGATCTTTTACGATAGAATCATGAGGCTTTGATGGACACGGCTGACCGGTCTGCGGAGCTGGAGAAAGCCATTGCGTTGGCCCAGGGCCCGAACACAATGGAAGCTGAAAAATGTCTCCGTCAGCTTGTGGCTTCCGGAGTGCGCGATTCTCTTGCCAGCATGGCATTGGGAGTGCTGTGCGGCCAACGTGGGGACAAAGGGGAGCGTCGCTTGTGGTTTCAGCAGGCGCGTCGGTTGGTGGAAGCGGATGGTGCACGCCCTTCCCTGCAGCTGCTGCTGAATCAGTCGATCGATGCCCTCGAACAGGGTGAGCCTGATCAAGCCCTGGCCTTCGGCCAGGAGGCCCTTTCTTTCTACCCCGAAGAGGCCAGATCGCATCTGCATCAGGCGCGTCTGTTCACCAACCTGGGGCGAAAGGATGATGCTCTGGTTCACCTCGATTTCGCCCGAGATCTTCTGCAGGCTTGTGGCGAAGAACGTTCAGAAGCCCTGGATGGTTGGCGGCTCCTGGCTCAGGCGGAAGTCAAGCTGGGTTTGTGGGATTTGGCCCTCCAGTCCTACGGGACGGCCTTGGAGAAGGATCCCAACCATGTGCCAACGCTGTTGGCATTCAGTCAAATCCTGATCGATCGCGGTTCCCTCGACGCGGCCATGCCCTGGCTGATGAATGCCCTTGCTGTGGATCCAACGGATCCTGAGGTGTTGTGCCGGAATGGCATGGCGATCAGAAAACTAGGTCAGCTGGATGAAGCCATCCAGCTGTTTCGAGAGGCGTTGACAATCGATCCGGACCATGACAAATCGCTCCGCAGCCTGGCGGGTTGCTTGATGGACCAGGGCCTGGCGGCAGAAGCCTTGGCTGTCTATGAAACTCTGTTGCGGCTGCAACCCAAGGACCTGGATTCACGCTTGGGCTATTCGCTGGCGCTCCGCCAAATGGCCGACACAGCTCAGGCTCTGGCCATTCAGAAGCAGTTGATGGAGGAGCATCCCACTGCCTTCGGACCTTTTGGTTCCTGGATGTTCTCGACATCCATTTCCACCAGCGTGCCCGCGGAGGAGGTGCTTGCCACCGCAAGGCGTTTCTGGTCGTCCTTCGGTGTGGCTGCACAGGAGCGCTCCGCCTTTGTTCCGGCAACACCGCGGGCTTCAGGTTCCCCCTTGCGGGTTGGGATCCTTTCCGGTGACATCGGCCAACACGTGGTCGGGCTGTTTCTCGATCCCCTGCTTCGCCACCATGATCCAGAGCGCTGCAAGATCGAGATCCTCTCCATGCAGCGTCGCTACGATCCAGAGAGTGAACGGCTGGCAGGGCTGGCGGATGGTTTTCACAGCCTGGAGGGTCTGCCCAATGCTGACGCCAGAGACATTCTGAAACGACAGGCTTACGACCTGATCCTCGATACCTCTGGCTTGACGCGGGGGTCAGGCATCCACCTGCTGACCGAACGTTGTGCCCCCGTTCAAGCGCACTACATCGGCTACCACGCCACCACTGGACTCTCCACCCTGGATGCCTTCATCGGCGATCAGGAAACGGCTGCACCAGACCTGCAAGAGCAGTTCAGCGAAACCCTTTGGCGCCTGCCTCGCCCCTGGCTGGCCTATCCAAAAGACCAATTGTTTCCAAATGCCGAGCCGTTGATGGAGACCGATCGCCCTGTCCTTGGCGCCTTTAGTCAGGTGAGTAAGCTGACAGAGGAAACATTGACCTTTTGGGCTGAAGCTTTGCGGCGTGTGCCGGAAGCTGTACTCGTGTTGAAAGACCGTGGTTTCCAGGATCCAGCGATAAGGACATCTTTGGAACAGCGCTTGGCCGATCTGGGCGTGCATCCGGGCCGTTTGACATTTATTGCTCCCCTCGGATTATGGAGCGATCATGTTTATCATTACAACTTTTTGGATCTTGCCCTGGACACCACGCCCTGGAGCAGTGCCACCACGGGCTTTGAAGCTCTGGCCATGGGCGTTCCCCTCCTGGCCATTCGCGGCAAAACCATGGCCTCCCGCATGAGCAGCTCCCTGGTGAAAGGAGTGGGTCGCAGCCCATGGATCAGCAGCACGCCAACGGATTTTGCCGATGTTGTTGAGACTCTTTGTGGGGATCTTTCGGCGTTTCGCAAGGAAAAGAAAGTACGTCAACAGGAAACGTGCGCCAGCCCAGTGTTTGATGGGCCTGTTTTGGGTGGGGTTTGGTGGGGG
>JBKDTB010000041.1:0-3036 GCA_046340515.1 Cyanobacteriota bacterium
TGGAGATGGCGGAGCTTCTCTGGCTTGCCCGCCGCTGTCCGCCTTCTCGGAAGGATTCCGGGCCCCATCCTCAGCCCCCCCACGACACGACTTCGATCTCCAAGGAGCCGACGACGAAGGACAAATCCGCCTTCTCAACAGAGCACCTTGCAGCGTCTGAAGCGGTCGGTCGGCCTGGTTCCGACGAAGCGAAAACTCCTCCGCCCTTTTTCCCCCCGCCTCCACAGAGGCGAACGCCGCCCACGGCCAACCTGCTTCCCCCGGAGGTGCTGCCCAGCCAGAACGATCTCCCGGGCACCTTGCCCCTTCAGGTTGCCCAATCTCCCCTGTTTGCGGATCGGTTTGGTGTGCTCAGGGTCTTCCAGCCACTGATGCGCAAAGTGCCCAGCCATCACCAGCGATGGCTGGATGAGTCGCGAACGGCGGAGGCCTTTGCCGAAAGCGGGGTACTGGATCCCGTGTTTCAGCCCGTGATGGAGCCCTCGTTCCGGGTGTTGGTGCTGCTCGACGCGGGTGTTTCGATGGAGGTGTGGCGTCCGCTGGCGGAGGAACTGGTTGCCATCCTGGCCAGTAGCCAGGCCTTCCGAGGCGTCGAGCTGGTGCCTGTGGCTGGCAAGGCGGGCTTCCCTCGCCCAGAGGCTGGGGCGGAGGTCTCCACCCTGGTGATGTTGCTCACGGATGGGGCGGGCCCCCACTGGTGGGACGGCCGCATGTTTCACCATCTCGAGCGATGGGCCCGCCACCAGCCCCTGGTGCTGCTCAACATGTTGCCCATGGCCTGGTGGGACCGGACGGCCATAGGCATCGCGCCGCGTGTGTCGGTCACCAATACCACCCCCGCCGCCAGCCATCGCCATTACAGCGTGGCGCCCCTGAACTGTTGGCAGCGCTTGGCGTCTTCCAAGGGGCTGGCCCTGCCGGTGATCACCGTTGAAGGGCAGGCCATGGCGATCTGGGCCGCCATGGCCATGGGCGACAGCGAGATGGCCGCCACCGGCATCCTCTTGGCCCCCGCCTCCGAACGCCAGCAACAACTGAAGACCTTTCTGGCTCCTCCCGTGCAGTCCCGGGCCGACGACACCGCCACGGCCCGCAAGCTCTGGGAGGAGTTCCAGACCGATGCCTCACCCCAGGCCCAACGCCTGCTCATGGTGATGGCCGCCGCGCCGGTGCTCACCCTGCCGATCATTCGGCTCTTGATGGAAGCCAAGGTCAGCAACGCCACCAACCCTTTGCCCATGGCGGAGGTGTTGGTGAGCGGACTGTTGCAATGTAGAGCGGCAGCTCAACCCTCTGGCCGCCATCAGCGGCTCCAGTTCGAACTGCATCCTGGTGTTGCAGCTCTAATACGCGAGCGCCTCAGCCCGGGCGACACCTTGGATGTGATTCGCTCCGTGAGCGCGGTGATTGAACGGCGCTGGAATCAGCTGGGCACGGGCCAGTCTTTTGAAGCCGTGCTCACCGATCCAACCGTGGCCTTACCCAAGGGCATGGAGGGGATGCTCCATTTCGCCACCGTCACCGCCGACTTGCTTGATCGCCTTCCAGGCCCGGCCTATCGCCGTTTCGCCGCGACCCTGCGCCAGGGTGCCGGCCTGGTCCCCCCAGACCCTTTCCCTCCCTCCAAGTTCAGCTTCACCCCGATCCCGTTCGATGCCGCGCAGATCCAGCGCTCTCCCGAGCTGGTGACCGTTTCCTTCGCAACAGCCACGGAGATTGAGATCCCTACAGAACCGTGCTTTTTCACCTACGCCACCATGAAGTCGCCATACAGCGAACCCCAAACCCATCCGGGCACCGCGTTGTGCTTGCGCGAATGGCTGAAGGAGTCAGAACCGCCACCCCAAGGGATCGCCTTAGAGATGCTCCAAATCCCCGCCGGCCCCTTCCAGATGGGCTCCCCCCCCGATGAGGAAGGCCGATCCAACGACGAAGGCCCTCAGCATGAGGTGACTCTGGAAGCCTTTTTCCTGTCACACACCCCCATCACCCAAGCCCAATGGCGGGCGGTGGCCGAATGGCAGCGCCGGGAGGATGAGGACCCCGAGCTGTGGCCGGAAACGCTCGATCCTGATCCGGTGGCCAAGCTTGCGGGAGCGGATGGATTTCTGGGGGAACGGCGCCCGGTGGTGAACGTGAGTTGGAACGATGCGATGGCTTTTTGCCAGCGGCTCCGGTTGCGCACGGGCAAAAACTACACCTTGCCAAGTGAAGCGCAATGGGAATACGCCTGCCGTGCGGGCACCACCACACCCTTCCATTTTGGTGAGACCATTTCAACAGAGGTGGCAAACTATGACGGAACCTTCATCTACGGAAGTGTGGAGGGTGAGGATGGTGCTTTGAATGAGCAGAGTGAGGAAGAGAAGCCTCGAACTGTGACTGGAGATCAGAGCCAAACAAAGAAGGTTTATCGTCAACAGACCACAGATGTGGGGATCTTCCCTGCCAATGCCTGGGGCCTCCATGAGATGCACGGCAACGTGTGGGAATGGTGCCAAGATCACTGGCATGATCATTATCGCGGAGCCCCCCAGGATGGTCGCCCTTGGCTTGAAGATAAGGCTGATAAAGATGAACGGAGGCTGCTGCGCGGTGGCTCTTGGGACGTCATTCCCAGGTACTGTCGCTCGGCCTACCGCTTCAGGAGCCACCCGGTCGACCGCCACTACGACATCGGTTTCCGCGTCTGTTGCCTCCCCCAGGACTTGATTCTTTATACTTAATCTCTTTAAATCTTTACACTTGGCTGTTCGGTGATCAGGCTGTTTCTTCGAGCGTCGGCCCTCCAGGTAGGGGCTCGATTACTCTCCCGAGGCGCCGAAGGCGCCTCGAAATTTCTGCCATCAACCCCATGTCCGACCCGGCCACGCGAAGCCCTTCCACCTCTGGCGACCTGCCGATCATCGAAGCCTGCCTCGAGCTGATCCGCTGGTTCGTTCCCCTGCTGAATCGCCTCCCCCGCCAACACAAATACGGCCTTGCTGATCGCCTGATCAACAATCTCTATCACCTGATGGAAGAGTTGGTGCAGGC
>JBKDTB010000042.1:0-10939 GCA_046340515.1 Cyanobacteriota bacterium
AGCCTCACCGCCATCACCCTCGCCGAACTCGGCGACAAGACCTTCTTCATGGCCCTGATCCTGGCGGCACGGCACCAAGCCCGTTTGGTCTTTGTCGGCGCCTTCGGGGCCCTCACCGCCGTCACCCTGATCTCCCTGGGCCTGGGCTATGGCCTGCGGGAGCTGCTGCCGCCCACCGTGGTGCCCTGGTTGGCGGCCGTCTTGTTTCTGGCCTTTGGCGTCAAGCTGCTCCTGGATGCCCGGACCATGGGGGCCCATGAGGCGGAGGAGGAGGAGCAGGAGGCGGCACAGGCCGTGACGGAGGCGGAGAGCGGCCGGCGGATCAACAGTGCTTGGGCGGTGATCTGGGAAGCCTTTGCCCTGGTGTTCATCGCCGAACTGGGGGATCGCACCCAGTTCACCACCATTTTTCTGGCCACCGCGCCGGCCTTCACCTTCGCCGGCCTGCTCGCGGGCACCCTGCTCGGCCATGCCTTCGTCACCGGCCTGGCCGTGGGCGCCGGCAAGTGGATCGGCGGCCGCCTCAGTGAAAAGCTGCTCTATGGGCTCAGCGGCGGGTTGTTTCTGGCCTTCGGGCTGTTTGCGCTCAAGCAGGCGCTGGGGTGAGGAGGAATGGGCGGACACGGCCACAGTCACACCCATCGCCATGACCATGGGCCGCCCGGCGGCGGGAAAGGCGGCAGGGCCTTTCGCTGGAGCATCGTGCTCAACAGCGGTCTCACGGCTCTGCAGCTGACGATCGGCTTCGGGTTCGGCTCCCTCGCCCTGATCGGCGATGCCCTCCACAACCTCGGCGACGTGCTCGGGCTGGCCCTCGGTTGGGGAGCGGATCAACTCAGCCGCCGGCCGCCCCACGGACGGTTCACCTATGGCTATGGCCGCGGCACCCAGATGGCTTCCCTCATGAACGGGGTGCTGATCTTCTCGGCGGGGGTGGTGGTCGTGGTGGAGGCGATTCAGCGTCTGCTCCATCCGGTGCCCTTGATCCCCGGCCCCGTGGCCTGGGCCGCCGCCGCCGGCATCGCCATCAACCTGCTTTCCGCCCGCCTCTTCGGCCATGACCACCACCATGACCTCAACCAGCGGGCTGCGGTGCTCCACCTGCTCACGGATGCCGCCGTCTCGGTGGCGGTGTTGCTCAGCGCCCTGGTGGTGGGAGCCACCGGTTGGCTTTGGCTGGATGCCGTCACGGCCATCGGCGTGGGATCCGCCGTGATCTGGAGCGCCTGGGGCCTTTTGCGGGAGGCGATCGCCCTCAACCTCGATGCCGCCCCCCGCCATGTCGACCTCCGGCGGGTGGAGGAGGCCCTGGCCACCCTGCCCGGGGTGCTGGCGGTGGAGGAGTTGCATGTCTGGGGCCTGAGCACCTCCCGCACGGCGCTCACCGCCCATCTCCGGGTGCGGATGGAGAGTGTGTCTGCCGAGAGTGGATCAGCCGATCAGCTGTTGGCCCTGGCCAGGGAGCGCCTGGAGGCGCTGGGCATTCGCAAGAGCACCCTGCAGCTGGAGGGGGGGTGATGGCTACCCGTTCCACATAGCATGGATCCCCAAGCCAACTCCTGCCGTCTTGGTATGGCAGCAAGAAAAACATGGGAGAGGATCGGTGCCAGGAAAAGAGAGTGTCCTCTTCATCCGAAGATGGGTGGATTGAGATGTCGTCAAGGGCAAATCAATACAAGCCTTTGCATAGCCTGTGGACAGTGAAAATGCCGAACTGCCGATCAGTGTCTGTTGAAACCTATGGCTTTGGACTCTGTCATCGGTTGTTGATTGCTCTCTGTCAGACCAGTCGTTGGCGGTTTAGAAAGGCTCGGACGTCACGAATGAGAGAATCTAATGAGTCATTGTTTTGGCAGGCTTTCGACAAGTCCATAGCTGGTAGCAGATCGAGGCAGATGTCCATGGGGTCTGTGAGGACCAGGACGCCAGCCTGTTCGAGAGCTGTGGTGAGCCATTGCTTGTAGACAAGCCGCCCTGATTGGCTGGGTGGAGATGGTACTGGAACGCTGAACAATGACTGGAAGGCCTCCGGATCGGCGGTGCACCAGACCTCCACATGGGGATCGGGACAGCCGATGAGAACGTTGGGATGCAGAGATGAGTCGACAGCATCCTGAATGTAGCGACGCATTCGGCGCCAGCCTGTGCTGTTTGCGTCGATGCGTACCAGCAAGGCATCGCCACGGGGTTGTTGGCTGGAACGCAGTGCTTTTTGCCAAGCTTTCAGGGCTTTGATGGCACGCCCATGCCCTCCACGGGAAGAATGCAGGTTCATCTCAGGGGTCGGGACAGATGCGGTTTTGGCAAGCACTTTGATCAGATTGCGAAGAAAGGTTTCATGGCCGCTATCCTCGCAAAACACATCAATCACCAAGCGGCTAGCCATCAAGCCAGCCCCCAACGGTCATGGCTTGGAGAACATGTGTGTCATCGTCGCAGGTCAATCCCTCCTGGATGTCTGTGGCGTCAAACAGTGGCCCCAGGGGGTCGTGCATTTGGTATCTGGAGCCATCAGCAGATGTGCTGCAGCGAATCAGGTGCACATGCTTGGCATCCACTTCGTTGTCGCGGATCATGCGTATAATATCGACGACAACTTGCGGTGAATGGGTGGTGACAATTACCTGTTGATGACGAGACATGCGCGCGAGGAGACGGGTGATCACCTTGATTCGACACGGATGGACTCCATTTTCCGGCTCCTCAAAGGCTACTAAGCCTTTCTGGAAGGGATTGGCCGCCATGGCGCATAAGGCAAGTAGTCGGAGAGTTCCTTGAGACACCACTCGTGAAGGGAGCCAGATTCCATTCATCTGAATACTGAGTTCCAACTCGCCACGTTTTTCATTGAGATCTATCTGCACATCTGTGATGGATGGAATGGCCATGGCGATCACCCGTTTAACGGCTGCGAAGGCTTGCGGATGCAGATGAATCAGGCGATGAAGATAGGGGACCAACCACTCGCCACGGCTGCCAATGTCTTGCACATCACGCGGCGGCGCAGGTTTTCGCATGGCCTGCATTGGATCCAGGTAGAGAATACGCCAGGCTCCAATTTCACGGCGCAACTGGTCGAACAATGGATAGCGCTCACCGGTGTACTGGAGATTGGACACGATGGTATGTGGCAGTCCCACATCTTCCTCAAAGGGGGGGGCTTGCTGGTCTCTTTCGCCGAATGGCGATGACTTCTTCCGTGACTCCTTCCTTCTTGGTGCGGGTCATCTTTTCCAGGCTGCAAGATAGTGTTTTGCGATTGGCTGATAACAGTTTTAGGCACTCATCTTCTACGGAAAGTTGACCCGTCTGAGGTTGAATGCCAACTTCGACTTGGTAAGACAAAAGATCTGGCCTCCGTTTCTTACCTTCTGTCTCCAGTCTCATCTCTGCATCCAAGCGCAGCGTTGGTTTGCGAGTATGGAGCAACGCTTCAATGCCGCCTGCGGGCAGCGAAAAAGCCTCCAAGGGGTTGCCCCGGATCCCGGTTGGAGAAAACGCTTCATTGAGTGTCCGCTCGCTGACGAGTCTGGACAGCAGCAAGATGGCTTCCAAGAGATTGCTCTTTCCGGCTGCATTGGGGCCAAAGAGAATGACTAATGGTGCTAGTTTGACCGTAGCCTCGCGCAGTGATTTGAACCCCCTGACATGAATGCTCTCCAGCATGGTCAGGCCCTCTTCTGTGTGGTCAAGTCTGCCAGAGGATCCGCCGACGGCACCTGCAGCAGCGCCTCCCGCAGATCCAAGCTCGTTCACGAGGCCCGGCTTGGTTGCGGATCCAGTTGATGATGGCGGACCATCAGTTCTTCAGCACTTCAGCCTTGGCGCAGATGTCGCTTCCCACGAAGCCGCGCATGTTCCTTCCAAACTCCAGTGCCCTGGCCAGGCGACCCACGCAACCCACCCGCCTCTCGCCCCCCATTTTGTGGCAGGGGAGATTCCGCCTCAAAGCCAGTGAAGCGGATAGGGCATGGCCCCCGGCACCCAGCGGCTGAAGGTCCAGGCGAGCAGGACCAGGAGCAGCGAGCCACTGATCACCGGGAAGAGCAGAAAGTGCCAGTTCATTCCGAGAAACACCGCCAGAAAGGCCATGCCGCCCGCGGGAGGGTGGAGGCAACGACACTGCTGGCCCAGGAGAATCGTGAGGGCCACGGCGAGGGCCAACACCAGCGGGCCGTCGCCGAAAAGGGCCGCCAGCCCCACCCCGATGGCGCCGCCGAGGGAGTTGCCGAGCACGACGTTGCGGGGTTGGGCCAGGGGGCTGCGGGGATAGCCGAAGAGCAGAACTGAGGAGGCGCCCAGCGGCGCCGCGATCAACACGTGGCCGGACCACACCGTGAACAACGCCAGGAGTCCCACCGCGCACAGGCCGCCCAGGGAGGTGACGCCGATCTGCGAGAGGGGAAAGCGGGGCTGCACGCGTCGGCCCCGGCGGCGTTCTCGCCGTTGGAGCACGGCGACGTGTCGGAGAAACCGCACAGTGTGCTTCGGCGGGTTGGGCGGACGAGGGGGCAAGTGGTGCAGGCCAACTGTCCAGGCTTCCATTTTGCCTGGGTCGCGATCAACTCCCGGGCTTGATCGCGGTGGAGGCATGGGACGGTCGTTGTTGCGGAGGGGCTGGAGCGGCTTGTCAGTCGCGCCCGCAGCGGCAACGGCCCCCTTTCCACTTGGAACACATCTGCTTCTTGCAACCCTTCTTTTTCTGATGCCGACGTGTGCGGATCTCCGGCAGGCCACCCAGGCAGGCGGTTGGTGTTGCGGCCATGGAGGCGGGCTTGAGAGGACCCGGGGAGGATAAAAGGGCAGTAGGGGGCAGAGAGGTGTGTTGGCCGCCCGGACACATCGCCCTGGCACATTGGTCACGGTTCGAGGTCAGACGTTCTCTGGGTTTGGCAGGGAATCCTGTTCGTGAGGATCCGTGTCCAAGCCGTCCCTCAGGCCGTTCCAACTCCCTTCGCCATACCATCGCCAGGTGCGGAGTGAGCGGCCAGGCGGCAGCCTGTGCTCCGTCAGATCGAGAACACGGATGAGGTCGTTTTCCCCCGCGTCGCGCCCCCGCCAAAGTTGGGTGGAGCGCCAACGGCGGCGGCGCCGATCGCCGCTGACACGGCTGTTGGATCATTCCTTCGCCTTCCGCCTGCTGCTGGCAGCCACGGCTGCCCTGGCCGCCCTTGGCAGCGTGAATCGTTATGAGCACTGCCGGGGTCTGGCCTTTGCCCGCGGTTGCGTTTGGCAGGACGCCGGTGGCGTGGTGGCGGTGGCCAATCTGGAGGCCCTCAGCATCCTGACGGCCGCCTTCCTCTATGTCTTGGAGGGCACCAAACGGCGCCAGCGGGAGCACCTGGATGCCCATCAGGTGCTTTTGTCCTGTCAACAAGCGGGTGTGCGGTTCGCGCCGGCCCGCAACGATGCCCTGGAGTTGCTTTGCGGCGCTGGCCTGGATTTCACCGGTTGGGATCTGAGCGGGATCGACCTGGATCAGATCCGGATCGCTGGTGCCTTCTGGCATGGGGTGAATCTGGAGGGCAGCACGCTGCGAGCGGCCGATCTCCGCCGGGCGGATCTCGGTGAGGCGAATCTCCGGGGCTGCGATCTGAGCGGAGCGGATCTGCGCGGGGCCGATTTGCGGGGGGCGGATCTGCGCGGAGCCAATCTCGAGGGGATCCGTTGGGAGGGGGCTGTCACAGGGCCGCTGGCTGAAAGCGTTGAGGGCGCCAGCCATCTGCCTCCGGAATGGAGGCGGCATCGAGACACTTGACTCTCCACTGACGGGAGACCGCATCCTGGAGGGATCCTTTCTGTCCTCCCCTGTGTTGCGTTCCGTTCTGGGCTCCCTGGCCCTGATCGCCTTGCTGGCTCCAGCGGTTCGGGCCCAGCCGGATCCCCATGGCCCCCACCAGCACCATCTCCACGGTCAACCGGATGCCGCTGTCCCCGCCGTGCCGGCCACCCCGGCCGACCCCACCGCCTACGCGCACCACGCCCATGACGTGGGTCCGGCAGGGAGCACCTACGACCTGCGTTGGATCGATGGCATGGTGCAGCACCACACGGGCGCCCTGCGGATGAGTGAGTTCGTGTTCGACATCGGCGTGCCAGGGGTGGGCGCCCTGGGGAAGGAGATCTGGCGCGACCAGGCGCAGGAGATCAAGGCGATGCTGCAGTGGCGCAAAGCGTGGTATCCCCGGGCACCTGTCGTTCCGGTGGTGCTCCGGCCTGACGGCGATCCAAACGCGATGGCGGATCTGATCCCCATGGGCCCGGCCCAGATGGAGGCGATGCGCATGGTGGGCGCCCCCCCCACCCGCGAAACCCGCGTGACCTGGTTTCTGGAGGGGATGCTGCAACACCACGGCGGCGCGCTGATCATGGCCCACGACGCCCTGAAGAAGACCGCCAACCCAACCCTGCGGCGCCTCGCGCGGCAGATCATCGTGGCGCAGCGCAAGGAGATTCTCCAGCTGCGGCGCATGCTTGGGCACGATGGTCTCGACAAGCCAGAGTATTACGTCTACGACAAGTGGTTTGCGCTGGAGTGAGCCGGCTTGGACAGGTTGCAGCGCGACTCGTCCGGCTGCGATCCTTCCCCCATCTCCATTCCAATCCTGTATTTCTCTCCTCCACTTGGCCCATCCCTTCAACCATCCCAGCCATGCCATTCACTCCCACCCTCCCCAGCCAGCCAGCCATGCTTCTTCGCGGAGTCTGTCTTGTCCCGCTCGTTTTTTCCTCCCTCCTTTCGCCACCGGTCTTGGCGCAGGCCAATGACATGTTTCCCACCAAGGACGCTGCCTTGAAGCGGGCCAAGGAGCTGAAGTGCAGCGGGGCCTTTGCCATGGGCAAGGAATGGATGCCCTGCAAGGATTTTGCCGCCTATGAGAATGCTGTGCGCAAGGAATCCTGAGGCCATGGACAGTCTGACCCCATCTCTGCCGAGGCCGTCTTCCCGCCTGGCTTGGCGGGCCCTTTCCCTGCTGCTGACGGGGCTTGCCCCATGGCTGGCCTTGGCCGGATCGGCCCACATGCGTGGGATGCATGCCACAAGGGCGGAGGCTGAAAAGCGTGCCGCCGAACTCAAGTGCAAAGGCACCTTCGCCATGGGCACCCTGTGGATGCCCTGCGCCAATGAGCGCCAATTGCATGATGCGCTTCAGAAAGCCCAATGACTTCCACCAGACGGCTACAGCAGGCGCGCCATCTGCACCGCCTGCTGGTGAAGTTGGTGGTGCTGCCCTTGGCGTTGACAGTCCTGTCGGGCGCCATCTATGGCACCGTGTTGACATTCAACATCGATGCCCCCTGGTTGTTGCGGCTGCACACCGGCAACTTCGGATTCGTGAATCTTCAGCCCATCTATGCGCCGTTGATTGGTTTCCTTTCGCTGGTGATGATTGGCTCCGGAGTGGCCTTGCTGATCCAGCGGGGGTGGCGCTGGGCACCAGGGCCTGGAGATCGCTGAGGGTGAAGAAGAGGCCGTTCTCGTGGGAGGGAACGCCGCTGGGGGCCAGGCGCCCGTAGATCTGAAAGACGTGATTCCCCCGGGCGGAGGCGATCCCCGAGTCGGCCCCGTGCGCGGTGGCCGAGGATCACCTGCCCGTCCTGAAAGTCGATGCCGCGGTGGTCGTCGAGCCAGGGCTGCACGGTGTTGTCACGGGCCGGGTCGATGCCGAAGAGCGGCACCGTCGTGCCGTGGGGTAGTCCGAGTTCCAGGCCCAACGTTTCGCTGCTTCGCACCGCCCGTTGCGGACTCACGCGCACGGCCTCCGGCAAGCGCGCCGCGGCCACCAGCACGGCGGCCGGCAGGGGCGGCGCCTCCGGTTCCACCGCCAGCAGCACCACGCTCAGAAAGCCCATGGCCGCCATCAGGCCCACGGCGACCATCAGGACGCTGGAGCGGAGGGGGCGGCGGCTGAGGTTGCGGAGGACCAGAGACATGTCACATGGCACAGGAGCGGGAGAAGCGGAGTTGATCGACGCTGGTCGGCACCAGGGTGAGGTCGTGATGGCCGCCGGGATTGGGGAGGAAGCCCACAGGCTCATCCTTTTCCACATCCAGCACGAACACCCCCGAGGCGTAGCGCTGGAAGCCGCCGACCGCCACCAGCAGAAGCTTGCCGTCCGGGGTCACGGTGCAGGACGGCATGTCCTGGGTGATGTTCTGCAGCTCCTTGATCGGGGTCCAGGTGGCGGTGTCCACCACCATGATCCCGCTGCGGCCCGGGGCGGGATTGCGCACCACCAGATACATCTTCTTGCTGTCGGGCGTGAAGGCCATGTGGAAGGGGCTTGGGTAGCGCTTGCCCCAGGTGGGATCAATGATCTGCTTGATCTTTTTCCACTGGCTCGGATCGGGGTCCGAGCTGTCGAAGATGCCAACGCTGTTTTTCCAGGCCGTTGTTCATCATCACCAGATGGCGCCCATCGGGAGAGAAACCCAGCTCATGGCCTGGTGAGTAAACTTTGTCAATTGCCACCTGCCAGGTGTCGGCATCGATCTGCTCCACCGGGTAGGTGTCGGGCGAGCCCGCTGGGGAAGGCGCAGTAGGCCACTGGCGTCATCTGGTTCTCCGCGTCATGCACCACGCAACCGCCAAGCATGCGGATGATCTCCGCCCCCCACTTCCCGCTGGGATGCCACACGAAGGCATCGGCGCCGGTGAGCGCGCGCACGTTCGGGCCGGGAATTTTGCCTTCCGGCACAAACAGCTCTCCCATCGGCACCATCTCCCAGTTGATCTTGATCCCCTTGGTGCCGCGCCGATCGAACTGGCCCGTGCCGGGATCGGGTTTGATCCGCCGGATCTTCAGCACGCCGCCACCGGTCCAGCAGTCGGCCAGGTTGGGGGAGCTGCCCTCCCAGTCGTAGCGGAAGGCCTGCAGCACACGGGTCGAGGCGCGATCAAACCAGGCGAAGATGTCCTTCTGGCCATCGGAGATGCAGTAGCTCTTGGCGTCGGAGGGGCGGATGGTGGTGTGCACCCCCAGGCCGAGGCCGTTGGTTTCGGCGATGTTCTCTTCAAGTTCCAGCACGTCGCCGTTGAAGCGAACGCGATACATGTTAAAGCCGGGCGGGGGATCGGTGACGGATGTTGGCATCCCATAGATCAGGGAATTCATGCCGCCTTGGCAGCTGTTGATGAACTCGAACTCCTGATAGGGATTGCTGCTGGGGAAGGCCTGGATGTGGTGGCTGATCGGGTTGTAATCGCCATGGTTCCAATACCAAAGTGAGGCCAGGGCACGGCCGGTGCCCAAATCGATCAGGTTGACCCCGCCACCCATCTTCTGCGGCATCACCAGGATGCGATGGCCCAGGTCATAGCCGTTGAGCTTGAACAGCAAATCACTGACGTTGATGATCTCGCGGTCAACCTTCAGTCCCTTGGGCGTGATGTAATCGGCAGGGCGGTCGGTGACGCGCACCCCCTGGTCGGGCGCCCGTTTGTGACCGTCCCCTGTCCGGGCACCGGCGCCAGCACCGGTGCCGACTGTCGGCGTGGCGGCCTCCGCGGGGCTGGCGCCGCCAGCTGTGACCAACCCCAGCAGCGAAAGGGCTCCGATCCGCAGGCTGTCACGACGGCTCAGGCCAGACGGGTGGGGAGAGGGCTCGGACATGGGCTTGGGGGCGACGGGAGCGGCCGGTTGTTCAACCGGTCTCCTTGAACCCGACGCAACCGAATCCTTGGGGCCATCCGGCCCGGGTGTGAGCCCCTGGGGCCGGCTGGAGGCCTCGGGACGCTCAGGCGCAAACCTGCAAGACCTGGCAAACCTGAAGATAATGGCACATCTCTGAGGCCTTGTTTTGTACCCTGACATGAAGGAGACTGAGTGAGCCGTTAGCATGCGATCCACCGGGCAACGCCTGTTCTCCAGACTGCTATTCGGCAACCTCCATGCCTCCTCAAGCCAATCTAACGGCTCTCGCCCACATCATTCAGTTGGCCGTCGCCCCTGTGTTCCTGATCTCAGGCGTTGCTGCCCTGCTGACCGTGTTCACCAACCGTTTGTCTAGAATCATTGACCGCGCCCGCTTCCTGAGCATGGAGGAGACCCGGTCGTCGGCGATGCTGGAGGAGTTGCATGTGTTGAACCGCCGCGCACGCCTCATTCATCGCAGCATCACGTTGGCCACGACCTCGGCGCTGCTCATCTCGATTGTCATCGTGATCCTGTTTCTGGTTGTTTTTCTCCCCTTGAACGTGGCGAACATTGTCGGCGTTCTGTTTGTCGGCTCCATGATCGCTTTAATTGGTGGTCTTGTCACATTCCTGAAAGAAGTTCGCCTGGCTACGTTCTCTTTGTGCATCAATCTGGATTAGGAGCGGCGCCATCCAACTCTAGGCTGGGGCCTGTGGTGAAAGCTTGCCATAGTTCATCCATCAAGCGATTTCACGATGACCTAGATGCGTTATCAAAGACTCTCTCTGGAGCCCCGCAGGGCTGATGCTGAGGGCTTTCTTGTCCTAGACCTCTATATGTCGCTTAACAATTTGTCGTCGATCTTCGCATGATATTGTCAGTTGAGCACGCTAACGGGTCAGCCGCTCAGAATGTCTGAATAAAACCTTGCAATACTCTGGCTTTCTACGGTGGCCTGGCCTTGGCATCTGCAGATCGATAGTTTCAATTCTCTAATCTCAATGATGAAAGCTCTTCGCCCACTCAAGAGCTTCTTCAAAATCAAGATTTAAGCTGGCATAGCTTATCCGAAGCAGATGATCGGGCAGTGCCCAATCCCATTTTTCACGTTGTAAATTCTTTGTATTAGCAAGCAACTCTTCTAGGGGAGGTTGTGGTTGAGTGGCGATCTGTGATAAAGCTGCCAAAATATTCTGATTTCTTCTCTGACCCTTGTGCACTTCGATGGCAGGCCCTCCCGCGAAAGCTTTGAACCCATGCTTGTTAAGCAAGCATGCAAGGGCTTCGATTGCTGCGTCCC
>JBKDTB010000043.1:0-9139 GCA_046340515.1 Cyanobacteriota bacterium
ATGCACTGAATAAAGATACCCCCAAGGGGATTCGAACCCCTGTCGCCTCCGTGAAAGGGAGGTGTCCTAGGCCTCTAGACGATGGGGGCGAGGCCACAGCGTCCCTCGGAAGAAGGAATCGATCGTGAGCGGATGACCTCTGAAATGCCCAAAAGGACTCTCTGAGGCTTCGCTTCCTTCCCGTTACCCACTTGATTTGGAGAGACAACCTGAAGGATGTCGTCAAAACCCTGTGAGAGATCCGGTTGGGAGAATCGATCGCTGACTTTTGGAAGTTAGGGGCTGGGAGCACCCTTCGTCAAGGATCTGTTGCGGGAGGGGCGGGCTCCGGGGGGCAGCGGCCCGTGGCGGGGGGCGCCTTCAGTGCCATTGGGGCGCGCTTGGCGTGCCCTCCTGGGGGCCGCTCTGGCCGTTCCAGACAGGCACCGTGAAGTGGAAACAGGCCCCCTCGCCCGGTTCGGACACCACCCAGATCCGACCACCATGCACCTCGGCAATGCGGCGGCAGACCGACAGGCCCACCCCGTAGCCGGAGGTGGTGCCGGAGGTCTGGGGGAGGCGCACCCGGTCCAGAAAGATGCGCTCCTGCTCCTCCCGCGGGATGCCCGGCCCGCTGTCACAGATGCTGACCTGCACCCACTGGCTGATGCGGTGCAGGAGGGTCAGGCTGACGCGGCCCCCATCCGGCGTGAATTTGAAGGCATTTTCGAGCAGGTTGAGCAACACCTGCCGCATGCGCCGCTGATCGGCGTAGAGGTCGGGCAGGTCGGCGGGGATGTCGGTGACCAGCTCAAGATGTCGGCCCACCCAGAGCTTCTCCAGCTCCAGGATCGCATCAGCCACCACCTGGCCGAGGGCCAGCCGCTGCGGGTTGAACAGGGCCTCCCAGCGGGTGGTGCCCACCTCCAGCAGATCCCGGGAGAGGGCCTCGATGTCGTCAAGCCGGCGGTGGAGCACATCCTGGAAGCGGTGGTCATCGATCTGACCGAGGCCATGGCTCTGCAGGGCCAGCTTCGCCGCGGTCAGGGGGGTGCGCAGTTCGTGGGCCACCATGCGCAACAGCCGCTCCTGCACCCCCAGGCGCTCGATCAGCGTTTCGTTTTCCTGACGCAACACCAGCAGCTGATCTTCCAGCTGCACCTCCCGCTGGGTGCGGCTGCCGTCCATCTCCGCCGGCCGCAGGCTCATGCCAAGGGTGCTCACCACCTCCATCTGCTGCCAGCGCGGCAGCCAGCTGCGCACCTGGGCGGCCAGGGTGCTCCCCGCAAAGACTTGCTTGGGCAGGGGGGCCAGTTTCACCAGGGCGGGGGTGGCCACAAGGCGATGGAGTTCCAGCAGCTCCGGCTGTCTGGAGGGGTCGATCACCTCCAAAACGACCTCAAAGCCGGTGTCTTCGCTCCGCAGAAACGACACCAGGGTGCGGATGTTGGTGCTGGCCAGGTGGTGGGAGTTGGCCAGCAGCAGCAGCTTCAGGGTCTGGGGACCTCCTGAGGAGCCCCCGTTCGGGAGATCAGGCGGCGGATCCGGCAGGGGCTCATCCCCAAGGCTGACCCCGCCCGCGCCCCCAAGGCTGTCAACATCGCTCACCCCGCCCTTCCTGCTCACCCCATCCCTCCGGCTGGCCCCACCCGCACCGTTGCCTCCGGCCATGCCACCCCTCCCACCTGTTCCACGCACACCTTGATTTTCGCCAGCCAAGCCAGCCCCATCAACCCCGCTCACCCCGCCCTCCCCCGTCGATCTGCTGCCCACCTTATGGAATTTCCGACTCCATCTCAGTTTGCTTGCTATGAAGGAAGGGTCCCCAGCCGGCGTGGATCGCGCCATGACTTCCTTTCCAGAGCTGTCGGGGGCTGATCCCAGCAGCAAACTGGAGCACTTGCTGGCGGCCGCCAAGGTGTCTCCCGTGGTGCCCCCTGCGAAGGGCGGGGCTCCTCCCCGCAGCCGCATCCAGCTGGACAACACCCTGAAGCGTTGGTTTTCTCGCAATCTCGGCCTCTGGCGTTCCAGGCGGCTCTATTTCTTTGCCGATGGCGATGTGTTGCGGGTGGACATGATGCTGCGGGTGGAAGGCTTCAGCGAACCCATCGAGGGGGAGGCGGCCTACCGCTTCACCTGGTGGCCGGACAAGGAATACGACTTCTTTGATCGCAAACCCCGCTATGTGCGCACCGGCACCATGCAGGCCTATCTGTGTGGCCATCAACTGCGGCGCAGCCAGGGCTACCTGTGCGGCTCCCCCACCAAGAGCCAGATTCGCCAGGTGGATGAGCATGAGCTGATCTTCGAATCCCACTACCAGGAATGGGACATTCTGGAGCACATCCGTCTGGTGGATCAGGACCGCTACCGGTCCCGCTCGATCTACTCCTGGCGCAACGGCGAGCTGGAGCTGTCGGAAATCCACCACGAGGAGCGAATGGAGGCGGCGGGTGCGCCCCTTCTTGAGCCGTCCTGAGGCCTCTGGCCTCCGCCGGGCGATGGCCCACGATGGGGAGGCAACAGCCCGACTTCCCATGTTTGCCAAGCGTTCCGCCCTGGCACTGGCCCTGGCCCTGGTGGGCGCTTCCCTCGGCGTGCCTGAACGAGGCGTTGCCCAGCCTCAGCCCCCCGCCGTCAACCAGACCCAAAAAGCGGCCACTCCGGAAGAGCTGAACACCTACTTGGGCATGGCCGCCATCAACATGTGCACCCTGTCCCAGGCCAAGGTGTCCTTCAACCCGGCCATGCAGAGCAACCTCAACATGCTGGTGACGGTGCTCTCCAGCAAGCATGGCGGGCTCGTGCCTGGCGCCCAGTCAGCCCTGACCCGCGATCAATTGGCCAATGGCTCCGTGGCGCAGCTTGTGCTGCGGGTGGACAGCCTCTGCGGCAAGACCCTGCCCGCTGACTGGAAGAAGGAGTTTGATCCCCTGCTCGCCCAGGTGCGGCAAGCCCTCCAATCAGCTGGCAAAGGCACGAAGAACTGAGCGTCCTTGATCCCGCCCCTCCGGATCCCCCGGATCTGGAGGATGATCTGGGTCGGGGAGCTCTTTTTCTCCCTGACCCCGTGCTCTTCGGCTCCCGATGCCCGTTGTGCGACGCGCGGACTATCGTCCGGCTCCCTATCTGGTGCCCCGCACCGACCTGACCGTTCAGCTCTTCCGTGACCACGCCCTGGTGGCGAGCACCCTGGAGTTGTGCCCCAATCCTCAGGCGGGCCTGGAGCCCTCTGCCCTCACGCTCCGGGGGGTGGATCTTCAGCTGTTGGAGCTGCGGCTCGATGGCGACCTTCTGCCTCCGGAGGCCTACACGCTCACGGCCGAGGGCCTCACCCTGCTCTCCCCGCCGCGGCAGCCGTTTCAACTGAGCAGCCGGGTGAGGATCGAGCCCCACACCAACACGAGCCTGGAAGGGCTCTATGTGAGCGAGGGGATGGTCACCAGCCAGTGCGAGGCCGAGGGGTTCCGGCGCATCACCTTCCATCCCGATCGCCCCGATGTGCTGAGCCGCTGGCGTGTGCGAATCGAGGCCGACCGGGAGCGGGAGCCCGTGTTGCTCTCCAATGGCAACTGCCTCGCCCGGGGCCCCCTCCCGGAGGAGAACGGCTCAGCCGGACGCCACTACGCCCTCTGGGAGGATCCCTTCCCCAAGCCCTCCTATCTCTTTGCCCTGGTGGCCGGTCGGCTGGAGGAGGTGGCAGGGGACTACACCACCGCCTCGGGACGGCTGGTGCGCCTGCGGCTGCATGTGGAGAAAGGGGACGAGCCGTACACGGCCCATGCGCTGCGCAGCCTGCGGCAGGCGATGCAGTGGGATGAGGCCGTTTATGGCTTGGAATATGATCTTGATGAATACAACATTGTTGCCGTGCGCCATTTCAATATGGGCGCCATGGAAAACAAAAGTTTGAATTTGTTTAACTCCAAGCTGGTGCTTGCCGATCAAGAAACGGCAACCGATGCCGAGCTGGAGCGCGTTGAAAGTGTGATCGCCCATGAGTATTTCCATAACTGGACCGGTAATCGCATCACCTGTCGCGACTGGTTTCAGCTCTCCTTGAAGGAAGGGCTGACCGTGTTTCGGGATCAGTGCTTCAGCGCTGATTTGCATGGCCATGCGCAGGTGCGCATTGAGACAGCCTCCCTGCTGCGCAACAGCCAGTTTCGCGAGGATGCAGGCCCCACAGCCCATCCCGTGCAGCCAGACCACTACGAAGCCATTGATAATTTCTATACCACCACCATCTACGAAAAGGGCGCGGAAGTGATTCGCATCCTCCATAGCTTGCTCGGGGAGGAGGTGTTCATGCGTGGCATCGCGCTCTATGTGGAGCGCCATGACGGCACGGCGGCCACCTGTGAGGATTTCCTGCGGGCGATGCAGGACACGGCGGAGCCATGCTGGGCCGCAGCGGGCGCCGCAGCGCCCTTTGACTTTGACCAGTTCCGGCGCTGGTATGGACAAGCGGGCACGCCCATCCTGACGATCCGGCGCCGTTGGCGGCGGGCCAGGGGCACCCTGGAGCTGGAGATCCGGCAGGTCACCCCCCCCACCCCCGGCCAGCCGCTGAAGGAACCCCTGGTGATCCCCCTGGCCATCGGCCTGCTGGATCAGGCCGGCAAGGCCCTGCCCTTCCGCTTGGCCGAGGATGGCCAGGCCCGTTCGGATGCGGCTCTGCCGGAGCGGATGCCGCCGGCCCACTGGGGCGCGGCCACCCGTTTGCGCGTGATCGATCGGCCGGTTCAGCGGTTTCGCCTGGAGGGCCTGCCCCCCCAGGATCCGCCGCCCTCCCTCTCGGTGTTGCGGCATTTCTCGGCGCCGGTGACCGTGCGCCTCGGCCGCCCGAACCGGGAGCGGGTGCATCTGTTGGCCTGCGACAGCGATCCCTTTGCCCGCTGGGACGCCGGCCAGCAGCTCCTGCGTCGGGCCGTCGCCCGCCGGGCGGCGGGCGAGCCGGAGGCCGATCTGGAGGAGGCCCTGGCGGATGCCTTTGCCCGGCTGCTGCGAGAACCCTCCCTCTCGGAGGCGTGCCAGGCCCTGTTGCTGTCGCTGCCCGGCCTGCCCGAACTGGAGGAGGAGAACCCCGAACCTGATCCCCCGGCGTTGTTCGCCGCCCTGCGGGCGTTGGAGCGTTGGTTTGGCGAGGCTCTGGCGGAGCCCCTGCAAGGCGTGCTGGACAGGTGCCTGTCGGCCTGGACCCTTCCCTGGCCCCGGGGCACAGGGGCCAGGCAGCTCACCGCCACGATCTGGACCTGGCGCGTGGCGGCCGGCGATGCCGCCTGCATCGCCGCGGCCCGGGCCGCCGTGGAGGGCCCGTCGATGACGCTGGCGCGGGCGGGCCTGCGGGCGCTCCAGTGCCATCCCCTGCCGGAGCGGCAGGCGGCGATGGAGGCGTTTCATGCCCGCTGGCAGCACAAGCCGGTGGTGCTCGATTCCTGGTTTGCCCTGGAGGCTTCGGCCCCCTTCCCCGATGGCCTGGAGCGGGTGGCTGCCCTGTTGCGCCACCCCCGCTTTGATCCCAACGCCCCGAACGCCGTGCGGGCCGTTCTGGGGGGATTGGCGAGCAACGCACCGGTGTTTCACGCCAGTGACGGCTCGGGCTATCGCTTCTTGGCGGAGCGGATCGTCGAGCTGGATCAACGCAACCCGATCACCGCCTCCCGGCTGGTGAAGGTGGTCAGCCGCTGGCGCAACTTCGGCCCCCGGCGGCGGGAGCAGATGGGCGCGGCCCTGGAGGGTCTGGCCTCCGGATCCCTTTCCGTCAACACGGCGGAGGTGGTGGAGCAGTGCCTTGGGGGGCAGGACAGGAAGGCGGGGTGATCCGTTGAGGGGGTCTGGAGCAACGCCTGGAAGGCGGAAGCCAGGCCTTTGGCTCCGGTGGCGGTGAGGTGGATGCCGTCGTTGGGCGATGGAGGCGGTCAGCACATGGCAGGAGATCACAAAAAACAGACCGATGCCCAAGCCGCTTCCTGATGACAGATCGGGATGGCTTTCAGTGATGGGAACCGCCAGGATCGCAACAGCTCCAAGAGCATCAATCTCTGGTCAATGAGCGGAGGAATGAGGGACAAAGCCGTCGCTTCATCGACGGGATTCAACACCTGATCGTGCCCTGAGCATGGCTGCGGAATTCAGGAGGCCCCAACTTGAATTTCCCCGGCGGCATGGGCATTCAGGAGGCGGGGAAGTCCGCAGATCTGACATGCTGACCCGGACCGCCATCCAAGGCCATGCCCTTCGGCCTGCCTCGTCCGAGCCGTTTCTCCTCCCGGGCCTCCACGGCTTCGGCTCCCTTCCCGGCCAGCTGGCAGCATCCCCTCGGCGGTGGCTGGGACAGCCCCTACACCGTGCGCTACGCCAGCAATCTGGACGATGGCCCCAACCACGGCATGCCCCTGGGTGGGCTGGGGGCCGGCTGCATCGGTCGGGCGCCGGATGGAACCTTCAATCTCTGGCATCTCGATGGAGGGGAGCACTGGTTCGGGGTGGTGCCCGATTGCCAGTTCGCCTTGTTTGAAGCCAGTGAGACGGGGAGCCAGGCCCGGGCCTTGGCCACGGCGCCCACGCGGGATGACAGCCGCCCGGGGGGGGAGACGCCCCTGGCGGCCTGGCAGTGGTTGCCGGCGGGCAGCGGCACCTATGCCGCCCGCTTTCCCCTCAGCCGCACGGAGATCACCGAGGTGTTCGCCGTGGAAGCGCGTTGCGAGGCCTTCAGCCCGATCCTCCCCGGCGACTACCAGCGCAGCAGCTATCCCGTGGCGGTGTTCGTCTGGACCTTGCGCAACCCCACCGCCGCTCCGCTCACCGTGTCGCTGCTGACGAGCTGGCGCAACACCTGCGGCTGGTTCACCAACACCGATCCTTCCGCCACGGTGCATTTCCGCGATGACGGCAGTCCGGAGCACACCTACGTGCCCGCCATCGGACGCACGGAAGGGCAGCGGCAGCGGGTGGTGGCCCAGCCCGGCCTGAAGGGCGTCGTGCTGGAGGGCGCGGAGCGCGATGCCGGGACGCCGCCAGCGGAGGGGGAGGGGCAGTGGTGCCTGGCTGTGCCGGAAGAGGGGGCCTTTGGCGACGCGCTGGTGGAGATCTTTCGCTGCGGCCGTTGGAACCCCGCCGGCAGCGGGGAGGAGATCTGGGCCCCGTTCGCGCGGCAGGGCGCCGTGCCGGAGAGCGCCAACGATCGTCGCAGCGGCCGCGATGATCCGGCCAGCGCCGCCCTGGCGGTGCGCTGCCGCCTGGAGCCCGGCCAGAGCCTGGAGATTCCGGTGGTGGTGGCCTGGGATCTGCCGGTGACGGCCTTCGCCACGGGCTGCCAGGCCCTGCGCCGCTACACCGATTTCTTCGGCGCCGCGGGGGATCAGGCCGTGGCGATCGCGGCGGAGGCGCTGCGCGACTGGCGGTCGTGGCGGGAGGCGATCGAGGCGTGGCAGGCGCCTGTGGTGGGGCGGAAGGATCTGCCGGAGCCGCTGCGGATGGCCCTCTGCAATGAGCTCTACGACCTGGTGAGCGGCGGCACCCTCTGGACCGCCGCCACCCCCGAGGATCCCGCGGGGCGCTTCGGCGTGTTGGAGTGTCTCGACTACGCCTGGTACGAAAGCCTGGATGTGCGGCTGTATGGCTCCTTCGCCCTGCTGCAGCTCTGGCCCGAGCTCGACAAGGCGGTGTTGCGTTCCTTCGCCCGGGCCATCCCCGCCGCTGATCCCACGCCGCGGCCGATCGGTTGGTATTTCACCCAGGGGAAGGGCAGGGTGGAGGCGCCGCGCAAGGTGGCTGGCGCCACGCCCCACGACCTGGGCGCCCCCAACGAGCGACCATTTGACGCCACGAACTACACCGCCTATCAGGATTGCAATCTCTGGAAGGATCTGGCGAGTGATTTCGTGTTGCAGGTCTGGCGCACGTTCCAGCTCGCGCCCACGGGGGAGGACATCGCCTTTCTGGCCCAGTGCTGGCCGGCGGCGGTGCGGGCCCTGCGCTATTTGAAAAACTTTGATGCCAACCAGGACGGCCTGCCCGACAACGGCGGCGCGCCGGATCAAACCTTTGATGATTGGCCGTTGAAGGGGGTGAGCGACTACTGCGGAGCCCTCTGGATCGCGGCGTTGGAGGCCGCGCTGGCGATGGGGCAACGGCTGCAGTTGGAGCTGGGGCTGGATACAACAGAGGAGCAGAGAGAGTTCGGCCAATGGCTGGAGCAATCGCGGGCGAATTTTGATCCGCTGCTTTGGAACGGGGAGTATTACAAGATCGATGCGGAGAGCGGCACACCGGTGGTGATGGCGGATCAACTCTGCGGCGATTTCTATGCGCGCTTGCTGGGATTGCCACCCGTGGTGTCCGCTGAGCGGGCGCGGTCCTCCCTGGCGGCGATCCGCGAGGCCTGCTTCGAGGGTTTTGAGGGAGGGCGCCTGGGCGTGGCGAACGGTTTGCGGCGCGATGGCACTCCGCTGGATCCGAACGGCACCCATCCGCTGGAGGTGTGGACGGGCATCAATTTCGGCCTGGCGGCCTATTACCGGCTGATGGGCGACACCCAAACCGCGCTGGCGATCACCGGTGCCGTGGTCGAGCAGGTGTACAGCGGCGGGCTGCAATTCCGCACCCCCGAAGCGATCACCGCCGTCCGCACCTTCCGCGCCTGCCACTATCTGCGCCCCATGGCCATCTGGGCGCTTTGGGCGACGCACACCGGCTGGGAGGCGATTCCGGGGGCGGAGCGGCCGGTGTAGGGATCCTTCGGGCTCCTGCCTTCACCGCTCGTCTCAGTCCCGCGCCACAGACCGCGCCATCCCCCGCCCCAGCCCTCGCAGCGCGCGGCTGAGGCCCGTGGCCACCCGCGCCGTCGCCAGGCCCGTGAGGGCGGCGACCACCACGGTGGAGAGGCACGTGAGTTGGGCCCCCTCCGGACCGCCCACCCCCAGCACCATGGCGATGGCCGTCAGCGGCAGCCGGTAGCCGCCAGCGATGCCCGCCGCCGCGCCCGCCGCCCCCGCCCGAGCCCCCCCGCGGTCGAACGGGACCGCGAACACCCGGCCGCTGAGGTCGCCAATCGCCAGAAACGGCACAAACACCCCACCGCACCCGCCCGCCAGCACGGCGGCGGTGGTGGCGGCGGCCCGGAGCACGGCCACCAGCAGCAGGCGGGCGGGGGAGG
>JBKDTB010000044.1:0-9990 GCA_046340515.1 Cyanobacteriota bacterium
TGATCGCTCAGGGCCGGGGCGTCGATTAGGGCCTGATCCTCAGCAGCCTGGGCGGCCTCCGCGATCGTCCGCAGGTCGGCCGCGGCCTGGGCTCCAGCAGCAGGGCAGGGCTCAGGGCCTGGGGCCTGCAGCTCCCATCCCTCGGCCTGCAGCAGCCCGGCGATCGTTGCCCGGTATGCGAAGCGCTGCCGGTTCCGGTGGGCCCCCAGCTCGGCCCAGGCTTCCAGCCAGGCCCCCTCAGCGTCTCCCCCCTCCAGCTCCCCCAGCAGCGGATCAGCGACGGCCCGAAGGTGGCGGATCAGCTCGGCCGGATCGGTGGCGCCGGAGCCCACCCGCAGGGCGCCGCCGGGGCAGCGCTCGGGGGCGAACAGCCAGGCGGGCACCTCGGGGCAGCGGACCCGTGCGAGGGCTTGGGCGGCGTGCTCCGGGGCGATGCAACCACCAGCCAGGGCGATCACGGCGGCGGGCTTCCAACTGGCGAAGCTCACCCCTGAGCTGATCGAGGGCGAGACGTAGAGGGCATCCAGTCCCGCGGCGAAGGCGTCAGGGTCGGCAGCCAGGCGGGCGGCGGCCTCATCCGTTGTGGAGTCGATCACCTCCACTCGGGCGCCCGGTACCCGCTGCCGATGGAGCGCGGCCAGGGTCTGCGGGGCGTTCTTCGATCCGGCTTTCTGGGCGCTTGTCCAGCAGAGGAAAGGGGCCCCATCGGCCACCAGCTGGGCCCACTGGGCGCGGAACGCATCGGCCGCAGCCTGAGGGGTCTTGAATCCCTCGGGGCTGTGGAGGGGGCGCCCCAGCATCGGGCGATGCTCGGAACGGATCACGTAGGCGCGGCGGCCGGTCAGACGCTCCAGCAGGCGCACGGCCCAGTCCGGCATCTGAGCATCGAGGGCCACGGTCTGTCGCGTCCGGGGCAGCTGGTCGGACGCGGTGCGTAGCACGTCCCCGCGGCGCTTCGCCAGGGCGGTACCGGTGGACAGCAACAGGTGCTCGCAGGCCTGAGCCCATTCATCGAGCACCAGCACCCCACCGCTCCAGCCGTGCCCACTGATCCGCAGGCCGGAATCCGAGCACCACGAGTCCCAGCAACCGGCCACCCCTTGCAGTCGTTCATCCGATCGAGGGGCAGGGCACCACGGCACCCCCACCCGCTCGGCCGCGGCCTGCCCCAGGGCCCGGCGGTGGGAGGGCAGCAGGACGGCCACCCCATCAGCGGCGAGGGGCGCGAGGGCCGCGGCGAGGGCCTCGGTTTTGCCGGTGCCCATTGCCGCGGCCACCACCAGCAGGGGGGCCTACTCGCGGCCGGCAACTGCCCCGCCCAAGCCCAGCCCTCGACCCGCGTGGCCGCTATCATCAGCCGGCCGAAGGCGGGGCAGCACCGGATCAGCAGCCAGGGGCCGCAGGGCCGCGGCCAGGGTCTCCCAGGGCACGCCATCGGCCAGGGCATCGTCTGCCCCCTTGTGCGGGCCAGGCACGGTGCCCACCAGCACCGAAGCACCGGAGCGCTCCAGCAGGCGCCCCAGGCGGCCGGCGGCCAGCGGTTCGGCGGGGTCGGGGCGGTCGTTGCCATCGAACAGAACCCAGACCGGGCGGCCCCGGAGGGGAACGGCGGCCAGCTCGGGCAGCAGCTCACCGCGGGCGCTCGGGTTCCAGATCCCAGGGCCTGCCGCGGCGGGCAGCCCAGCAGACAGGAGGGCCGCGGCTTTCTTGGCGCCTTCCGTCAGCAGCAGGGGCAGGGTCAGCTCTGCCGACCACCAGCTCCAGAACGATCCGGCGGATCCGTCACCATCGGCGGCCACCTCGGGGGGCAGGACCACCGCGAAACGATCCGCCACCCGCTGGGCCACCGCGGCCGGAACCCGCAGCCAGAACAGGCGGGCCGGGGCGCTGATCGGGTGTTCATACCGGCGGGCACGGCCTCGGTCCGCATCCCACCGCGGCTCATCCGGCTTGAAGCACCCCCAGACCATCGGTGCCCAGTCGGCGAGCGGATCCAGGCCGGAGCACCACCACCCCCCGGCCGCGGCGAGGGGCTCCAGCGGCTCCAGCCGGCGGGATACAGCCCCGGTGGCGTACTGGCTGGCGTGGCCTCCCAGGGCCTCCAGCCGGGCGCCGGCCAGGGCCTCCAGCACAGGCCAACCCTGCAGGGTCTGAACGTTGGCCTCAGCCAGCTCGGGCGCTACGGCGCTGCCGGCGATCCACTCGGCCAGGTGACGGGGCCAGGGGGCCTCGGGGCCGGGGGCAGCATCCCAGCCGCTGCCGATTAGAGGGGGGCAGTTACTGCTTGCTGTTTGCGGTTGTGGGGCGGTCTGGTTTTCGGTAGGATTCACGGCAGCAGCCCCCCCTAGGGGGGGTGTGAACCCCAGTCGCCGGCCGGACGCCAATCGAGACGGCTTCTGGGAGGGTTTGAGAGGGGGCCTTAGGCCCCCTTTTCCCATTTCTGGGTTTGGAGTATTGAACCAGGCCAGCAGGCGTCGCGCTAGCCCTTGCAGGGGCTCAGTGCTCGGCTTCTGCTTCTTCGATCGCCAGCCCGACTAGGTGGCGCACCAGGGCGGAAGGAGTGGCATTGCGGGCCGCGGCGGCACGGATCAGGGCATCCCACCGATCGGCCGGCATCCGAAAACTCATCCGGTGGTGACGCTGCGCCGGGGGCTTCGGGGGCAGATCGAGCAGGCGAAGGCGGTGGGCGGTGGGCATGGTGCGGACTCCCTTTTGGGCTCATCCACAGAAGTCCGCTCCCGTTTAAGCCGCCCGCGTCAGACGTTCCTGGTACTTACCCCATGGGGCGCCGCGTCGCTTGCGGCGGCCTGCTCCAGTCGCTCCCTCGTCACCCGCAGCCCCTCGGCCACCAGAAAGGACAGCAGGGCATGGCGGCTCGGGAAGTGCAACCGCTCCCGCAGCCCCTCCAGCTCGGCCAGGGTCTGGGCATCGAGGTCGAGGGGGGTGCTCATCGGCAGCGGGCGGTTGCTTGGAGGTTTCCCCCCTCAGGCGGCGCGAAGCTCCAGCCGATCGAGCAGACGGGCGACTTGCACAGGGGCCAGGGGGGCGCCTTTGCGGTTGACCGTGCCCCCCTTGGCCAGGGCCTCGGCCATCGCCCGCAGGCTGTAGCGGGCGGCTACCATCGGCGCCAGCAGGGGCCGCAGGGCCTCGGCTTCCGCGGTGGCGCGATCCTTCGCGGCGGCGTTGCTGGTGAGGGTGCCGGCCCGCAGTCCTCCCAGCTGCACCCCTCGGGCCTTCGCGGCGGCGAGGGCTTCCTTCGTGCGCTCGCTGATCCGGCGCCCCTCGAATTCGGCAACCGACGCCATGAGGCTCAGCAGCAGCCGGCCGGCGGCGGTGGTGCAGTCGGCTTCCGGCAGATCAGCGAACAGCAGTCCCCCGAACCCCTTGCACTCAGCCTCCCGGCTCAGGCGAAGCACCAGCTCAGCATCCCGGGCCAGGCGGTCGAGCTTGGCAACGGCCACCACGGCGCCCCGCTTGCGGGCCTCAGCCATCGCCGCGGCCAGCTGGGGGCGGTCGGCCTTGCGGCCCGATTCCACCTCTACGAATTCGGCCGCAATCGAGGCGCCCCGCTCAGCGGCGAGGGCTTCGACCTTGGAGCGCTGGGCTTCCAAACCCAGACCGCTCTCACCCTGGCGAGCGGTCGAAACCCGGTAGTAGGCGATCAGTTGCACGGCATCCCTTGCGGCTGTAACAACAGGCTACCACCTTTGTGGCTGTAACACGGTCCCGCCGGGGCCGGTTGTCACATTGGTTCAGGAAGGCAGTAGCTCAGCAGATCAGCAAGCAAGCAAGGCGCCCACGGCGGTCAGCCCAGCGAGTCGAGCCACTCGCCCAGGGCCTGCCGGGCCAGGTCCGTCATCGGGGTTTCCCTCTCAACCGCGGCCAGCTTCAGGCGCTTGTGAAGCGAGCGGGGAAGGTCAACTGTGAAGCGCACGCGGGCTTCCCCATCGGCAGCAGCTGGAGCAGGGGCGGCGGCGGGCGATGGTGCAGGGGACTGGGGTGGCGGCGCTGCAGGGGCATCCCCCCGGACGAAAGCGGCGGCATCGGCGGGCAGCAATGGCTTACGGGCAGGCATGACAGGCAATCAGTAGGACAGCAGATCAGCAAGGCAGGCGCTCAGGGGTTCAGTAGCTCAGTAAAAAGCCGGCCGTACTCTCCGGCGGCTTCGAGCGGGGGGCCGGTACCGGGCTCGAAGACAGTCCCCCCCTGCGCGAAGCAATCGCTCAGGGCCTGCCGTTGCGTGATCGCCTGGCCCAGGGCCCGGAAGCCTTCGAGGCTGGCGAGCACTTCGCGGGCTTCGGACAGCAGCCGGGTTCCCTTCGTGGCACGGTTCAGGAAGACGGCAGCATCGGGCGGCCCCCCACGAATCCGGCGGGCTTGGGCCACCAGGCGCAGCACCTCCACAGCCGAGCGCAGATCAGCGCCGGCCGGCTGAACAGGGGTCAACACCACATCCGCCAACAGCATCACGGCTCGGGTTGCATCGCTCAGCCCGGCGGGGCCATCCACCACCACCACCCGGCCCCCTTCGAGCAGGGGGGGCAGCAGCTCCAGCACAGAATCCGAATCTGCGGGGATGGTGCTGCAGGGGATGGCGAACCCCTCGGCAGCCTGCAGCCAGAAGCTCGAAGTCTGCTGCGGGTCAAGGTCGGCCAGGTGCACGGCTCGCCCCTGCAGCTGCAGCCAGCGGGCCAGGTGCACGGCGGTCGTCGATTTCCCGACGCCTCCTTTCTGGTTCAGAACGGCAATCAGCACATCCGCAGGGCGACAGCTGCGGGAAACGTACCGGGCCGGGCTTGCTGAAGCCAGCAGATCAGGAGATCAGGAAGGGCAGCAGGACCGGCAAGGGCTCACCACCCCCACCCGCCAAACCCTGCGCAGCCGCCGAACCCGACCCACAGGCCAGCCCACCACCCGCGGCCGCAACCGGCCAGACGGGCGAGCGGCGGCGAGTAGCAGGGCCAAGGGGATAGGCGGCAGGCATGGGGGGCCGGATATGGCCCTTGAGGAGTTCCCGGAGACAGACAGACAAGGGACGGATTCCATTTGGTAACAACCGCACCCCGGGACCGTGCGCCACTTGTTACATTGCCTTGTACGGACCGGAACGGCCACACACCGGAAAGCTAGCCACCACACCACCACCCGTCCCAACCTGAAGCGTGCTTCTTTCGCGTTGAGCAGCAGGTCGCCCCATTGAGCCATGGAACTCGTCGTACCGCAAAAATTGCATTTTTTGGTGCGCCACAAAGATGGCCAATGGATTGTTGCATGTCTGGATTTTGACCTTGCGGCGCAAGATGATACTTTTCTTGATGCCAAAGCACGAATAGATAGACAAATTGAAAGCTATATAAAAATGGCAACAGAAGATCCAGAACTGAAATATCTTCTCTCCAGAAAAGCACCACTTACCGATTGGATTGTTTTTCACGCGGTTTCCATGGCTAGCAATATTGCAAGCAGATTCAACAATCATCGCGATAGAATGTCAGAATTTTTGTCTGCGGGCTTCAAAAGCTATACTCAACAACATGCAGTTTCGGCCTAGATAGCACTCAGTGGGCTTTCGAAGGAAGCAGCTTACCTGTAAAGACGTAAAAAAAATTCTAAAGTCTCTCGGTTTTTCTCACGATCGCACGGAAGGATCGCACGAGCAATGGGTAGGCTATAAGAATGGTCGGAAGATATTGGTGACAGTAGATTGCCCTAAGGCTCCATTTGATGCATGGCTTCTAAAGGCAATGGTAAGGCAATCTGGATACAGTAAAGATGAATGGTACAAACAACTTGAAAAGTAAAGTGATTCTTTGATGTCTCAGGGAAGGGCGGACCTGCGAAGGCTAACCACCCCTACCCTGCGCAGCCTCAGCAGCTGACCCACAGGCCAGCCCACCACCCGCGGCCGCAACCGGCCAGACGGGCGAGCCAGGGGGGGGGGGGGGGGCAGCAGCTAGCCTCAGCCTTCCCGCGGGAGATCAGCATTTACTATATTCAAGAAAAATCAGAGCACTAGCGCAATGACCGGAGTTTCGTATCTGCTATTTACAGGATTCATCCTGTTGTTACTGGGTGGATGTATGAGTAGTGAAAAGCAAAGAGAGAACGCATTGCGCTGCAGCGATGCAATGGAGAGACTCGATCAAGTGAAGCGACTAAGAGACAATGGCTTTGTAAGTGAAAGTGCAGTACGGGCTATGGAGGGAAAGCGCAACGAAGCGTGTACGTGGTAACGAAACGGGGCAAGGGCGGGGATTCTTGAGGGTTCCTGGGATTTTCTTGATTTAATACCTCATATCAACGAAACAACCTCTACCTCTTATGCGAAGGGCGCGATAAGACCTAAGTCGCTCCATGTTTGCGGCTGAAATACTGCAATCCAGAGATGTCAATGGAGGAGATGGTGGAGGTGGAGGTGCCTTAGGGCAAAGACTCTGTCGGATTAACTGATCGCGGACGGCAAGGTAAAACCGCTGATTAAATGTGCTCGGAATTCTACCTAACTCCATGATTACCTCAGTGTCCGCTTGTTGAATGGAATCGGCAGGGGAAATACCAGAAGCAACGTAATTGCAGTAAAGACGTGCTGCCTTAGCGGCAATATTATCTGTTGTCGTTGCACCGGCTTCTGGTGCTTCAACCTGCGGAGGTGATGTTGAGCGAACGGGGAGCTGTGCCAAAACGGCAGGGGATGACACCAGGAAGGCAACCAAAGGCAAGACCCATGCAACTCGTCGCATAAAAGTTGGTGGTGTAATTCGCAAAGCCTAAGAGAGATCACAAGCATCGGCCGCGGCGAGCAGGATCAGCAGCTCCAGCACAGCAGGGGTAGGGTTCGGGTTCATCGGGGTTCTCGTGGATCCCAGCAGCGGCGCACTCGGCCAGCCGGTGGGAAGGGGTGGGAATCCCGCGCTTGCCCCTCTCAGGGGGTGGCCGGCCAGTGGAAGCGCCGGGGGGGGCGCTCACCAGGGGGTGAGCACTCTCAAACCGGCTCGGGTCAGCCGGCTTCCGTCATCATGCCACGGGATCGCGTGGCATGCCATGGAACGGCCTGTAGCTGGCCCCTGTTTTTGGAGGATTTCGAGCACCCCATAAAGGTGGCTTACCGAAACTCAGAACCCGCGGGGGGATCCCCCGTTTCTTGCAGCAGATTGCAGGGCCGCGGCGGGGGAGTTTCGCACCTCCATAAAGGTGGCTGAGCGAAACTCGGCCTGATCCTCCCATTTCCTGCAGCAAACCGCAGGAAGCCCGGCGGGGGTGTCGCAAGGTCACCCATCGCAGAGGCCAGACCTTGCAAAACGGCGGGGAGTTTCCGCCGGTCAGAGGTGCCCCCATGGATGGCGGCCGGAAACAGCAGACGAAGCGCTCCAGCAGCAGCGGCTGAGGCGCTGGTGGGGGCTCTGCTGGGAGTGCTCAGGTCGCGGCCAGGAAGGCGGATCGAGGGGGCGGTGGGGCGGATCCCCAGGGAATCGCCACGGCGGGGGCGACAGGCCAGGGCAGCAGGCGCAGCGGCGGGGGATCCGGTGGGCGGTTGGGGCTTTTTTCTCCCCTACTTAGATTCTCCGTAAGGGCTTTTTTAGCCCCACCCTTCCGGCCAGCCAGCGGCTCCCGCAACTCCGCCAGGAAGGCGGCGGCGAGGGCTTCGGCGTCCACTCCCTCGGGCAGGGCCTCCCGCCGGGCGGTATAGGCGTAGGCGTCCCGGTTGCCGCCGCGGGCCTTGATCCGGCCGGCCTGCTCCAGCCGCCATCCGATGGCCTCCAGAAGGGCCCGCAGGGTGCCGCTTGGGAGCTTGCGGGGGCTTACCCCCAGCGCGGTCAGAAGCTGGCCCCGGTGGGCGGTGGCGGTGGCGTGCAGCTCCAGCAGGGCCGGATCCGTGGCGGCGATCACCTCCCCGCGTGAGAAGCGCTCCAGCAGCTCGGGAAGCTTGAGGGCCTGCAGGGCGGCGACGGGCGGCGCGAGGGTCACCCGCAGGCGGTCGGACTCGAAGGGTCGGCCGGCGGCATCGAGGGCGGCGATCTGCTGCCGGTCGTGCTCGGGAATCAGGGCGAGGGCCTCGGGGGTGGTGAGGATCCACCCCAGCCGCAGGCGATCGGCCAGCTTGTCCCGGTCAGCTTGCAGAAGCTCCAATGAGGGGGCCGCGGCCCCCAGCCCCCAGCGCTTCGCCAGCTCGAAGCGTGCCAGGGCGGCATCTTCGCTGGCATCCAAGGTGCGGCGGCGGCGCTTCAGCTCGGTCGCTTCCAGGGTGGTCAGGGGCCGGGCGCTGATCACGGCCGCATCCTCAGCGGCCTGGGCCTCTTCTGCGATGTCGGCAAGCTCGGCTGTGATGGTCGCCGCGGCCTGGGGGCAGTAGACCCGGCCGGGGGCCTGCAGCTCCCACCCCTCCCGCTCCAGCAGACCGGCGATCGTGGCGCGATACGCGAAGCGCTGGCGGTTGCGGTGGGCTCCCAGCTCTGCCCAACCGTCCAAATAGGCGCCGCCAGCGGCGAGGGCCTCCAGTGCTCCCAACAGGGGATTGGAGATGGCCCGTAGGTCGGCAATCAACTGGGCCGGATTTGTGCTGCCGGAGCCCACCCGCAGGGCGCCACCGGGGCAGCGCTCGGGGGCGAACAGCCAGGCGGGTACCTCGGGACAGCGGACCCGTGCGAGGGCTTGGGCGGCGTGCTCGGGGGCGATTCGGCCCCCTGCGAAAGCGATCACAGCAGCAGGGCGCCACCCCTGCCGCGTCTCGGCATCCCAGGAAAAGCTCAGACCGCTGGAGATGGCGGGCGAGCAATACAGGGCCCAGTTCCCCCCTTTCTCCCTGGCTTGTGCGGTGCGGCGCTCCGCAAAGCCGTTGGGGTCGGCCGCCAGCTCGGCCGCCAGCTCGGGGGTTTTGGAGTCGATCACGTCCACCAGGTCCGCGGGCCGCCGCTTGCGGTGGCGCTTGGCGAGGGTCTGGGGGGCGTTCTTCTTGCCGCACTGTTGGGCCGAAGTCCAGCACAGAAACGGCTCGCCATCGTCCACCAGCTCGGCCCAGCGCACGCGAAAGGCTTTGGCCGCAGCCGCGGCGGTTTTGAACCCCTCGGGGCAGTGCAGGGAGCGGCCGGCCATCGGCTGGTGGTCGGAGCGGATCACGTAGGCGTGGCGACCGCTCAGGCGCTCCAGCATCCGCACGGCCCAGTCCGGCATCTGTGCATCGGCGGCGATGACCTGCCCCATGCGGGGAAGTTGTTCGGCCAGGGTGCGCAGCACAACGGCGCGGCGATCGTTCCCCAGCGCGGTGCCGTTGCTCAATAGCAAGTGCTCACAGGCTTGCGCCCATTCATCGAGCACCAGAACGCCACCGCTCCAAACGTGGCCGCTGATCCGTAGGCCGGAATCCGGGCACCACGAGTCCCAGCAACCGGCCACCCCCTGCAGGCGTTCATCCGATCGAGGGGCAGGGCACCATGGAACCCCCACCCGCTCAGCCGCGGCCTGGCCCAGGGCCTTTCGGTGGGAGGGCATGAGAGCGGGAACGCCAACGGCAGCCAGGGGTTTCAGGGCCGCGGCGATGGCCTCGGTCTTACCGCAACCCATCGGTGCCTGGAGCACCACCAGCGGCGCGGTTTCGGGGGAGGGGATGGGGCAGGCATCGCCCAAAAAGCGACCTGCCGGTGCCACCGCGTCAGCCGGTCGCAGGCGGGGCAGCACCGGATCAGCAGCCAGGGGCCGCAGGGCCGCGGCCAGGGTCTCCCAGGGCACGCCAGCGGCGAGGGCATCGTCTGCCCCTTTGTGCGGGCCAGGCACGGTGCCCACCAGCACCGAAGCACCGGAGCGCTCCAGCAGGCGCCCCAGGCGGCCGGCGGCCAGCGGTTCGGCGGGGTCGGGGCGGTCGCTGCCATCGAACAGAACCCAGACCGGGCGGCCCCGGAGGGGAACGGCGGCCAGCTCGGGCAGCAGCTCACCGCGGGCGCTCGGGTTCCAGATCCCAGGGCCTGCCGCGGCGGGCAGCCCAGCAGACAGGAGGGC
>JBKDTB010000045.1:0-5072 GCA_046340515.1 Cyanobacteriota bacterium
CATAAACGCCTTATCTCTTTACACTTGGCTGTTCCCTGGTGGGCGCCGACGGCGCCTCGATTTCCGGAATTTTCAGGCCTTGCCGCCCACCCGTCCTCCTCCCTCTCCAGCGGTGGCTCGAAGCTCAGAGTGAAGAAGGCCCGCGCACAGGCAGGGGCCAGCACACCCACCTCAGCCATGGCCCTGCCGCAGCCGCGATCCATGGGCAAGTGCAACTGGAGGGCCGGACAACAAGGGCAGATGAGGGGTGGAAAAGAGTCATTCAAGCGAGGCCAGCTGCAGCAATCGTTCCCTGAGATCGGCGTGCTGGGGACCTTGCTGGGGAGCTCCACGAAATCATCACTGGCACGCTGCAGGAAGAGTTGGCGATGGCTGTGAGTGATCGCCACCGATGCAGCAGCACAGGACTTTCTCGATGCGCCTGCTGGCCACGATGATCGGCGGCTACAACGTGGGTACGCTGATCGAGCTGCTCTCCAGCCCAGAGGCGGCCATCGCCGATGCCGCCGCCACGGGGCTGATCCGCACCCTGCTGGTCTACGACGCTTACCACGACGTCCTGGAGCTGGCGGCCACCAACCCCCACGCCCAGCGGGTGATCGACAGTTGGACCGCTGCCGGCTGAAATCACGGTGACGGTGTTCAAGGTGGAGGGTGAAACCAACACGGATGACCTTTCACCGGCCACCCACGCCACCACCCGTCCGGACATCCCCCTGCATGCCACGGCGATGCTGGAAACCCGCATGCCCGGCGGCCTGACGCTCATCGCCCAGCTCAAGGCCAAGGGCCATCCGGTGGGCGATGTGGTGGGCACGGGCAGCCCCCCCGCAAGATCGTGCTGGTGACTGGCATCTTGGTGCTTATTCGACATCCTGAACGGATGACGAGGGCCTAACCTCAACCGTCGCCGTTGCCACCCAAGCAGGGAATACCAGGTTTTTAAGATGGATCTATTCCCGACCTGAAGCCGCTGGAGAGGGCACCTCCAACGGCTTCGTATTCGGTCGGGGTACGTCCCACAACAGAGTTCCCTGATGAACATTTTGCCAGACAAGGTCCTCACCGGGCTGACATTGATGCTGTCCAGGTTGTCTTTTTGGAAAAAGGTATCGATTGACGCCTCTCTCAGCTTGCGTCTCAAGTGGAGGTGGCGCACCGGCGAATGAGCTCGACCTACCGTGAGGTCTCTTGAGGTCAGGCAACTGTGAGAAGGGAACCAGCTTCCGAGGGCTTGGCACCAGGCCCACGGCCAGGTCCACCTGGCTGGTTCCGTTCTTGGGCAGGGCAAACACTGTCATGGAGCGTCTTTCTGAGCCAGCTCACCCCTGGCTTGAAGAGCCTTCTTGGCGGATCCCGGCTGCAGGAGCCGCTGGCTGATGGGTGAAACGAGTCGAGACTGGCTGCGGCTGCCGGTGGTGACCGCTGGCTCTGAGCACCTGGTGATGGGCTATCTGATGCGGCGCAATATCCTCACCTATAAAGCACCGCCTGGCAATGAGGGATATGACCTGATCTGCCTCCATCCAGATCCACGTCACAAGCCGGGGCCAGGAGAAAAGGCACAAATTCGCGTGCAGGTGAAGAGCCGCTATGCAACGGACTGTGATCGGGGCTTCCTTGTGAAAGAGAAAAGCCTTGGGGCCTTTGATTATCTGGTGATTGTTTTCCTGAACATTGGCAATTTCTATGGCAGGAATGATGGCAGCACAGGCGCTAAGGAGCCTGAGTTCTTCACGTTGTCACAGGCGTTCATCAGGGAGCATCATCAGGCAGGCACCTCCTGGGAAAAGGTGAGGCTGAAAAAGCTGCAGGATGAGCTTGAACCCGTCAAGAATGAACAGGGCTTCGAGTTAATCGCCAATGATCTGGGTATTTCTTTGCCTAGAAAGCTCCGCTCCTCAGGCCCAGAAGAGTCTCCATGAAATTCAGGCTGATCCAATCGAATAACAGAGGGCTCATCACCCGAGTAGGCGATCGAACCTATGCGCATAGAGGCCCGGCGAAGGGGGAAGAAAACATGGAACTGCCAACATTATTCATCTGGTCAAAGAAACCCCAGCGCCTTGTCGCTCGCTGCTGGACCCGCTGGAGCGGTGAAAAGCTGGGACAGGATTTCATCTACGAGGTGACACGCTTTCGGGATGTCATTGATCTTCAGGGTGACACCCGCTTTCACCAGTGGTGTTCGCTGCGGCTGAGGCAGCAGATGTGGGAGATGGGGGATCCAGTTGTGGATGTCAGCCAGGTGTGCTGTCCTGAGCCTGAAGTTGTTCACGCGCCTGAGCGGCACAAAAGTGCTGTGTACCTGGCGCGCAGAAAAGGGAGGTTGATGTCGCAGACACCGCCGCTGACCGAGGAGGAAAAGAAGGCGATCGCCGGTTTGTATCAGCTCAGGGATTCTCTCAATCAGACAGCGGGCTGCCTTGCCTACCACGTTGACCACCTGCAGCCGCTGGCGCGCGGAGGCCTGCATCATCCAAGCAACCTGAGATTGATGACCTGCCGAGACAATTTGTCCAAAGGAGCAAAGGTGGGGGTGGTGCCGTCTTCCACCGGTGCTGACGGCGACCCGCCAAGGCCTCAGGCCTTGGGCGGCGGCTAAGCGGCCTTGGCGGGTCTGAGTTCAACGAGATCTCCCGCGAGGCCCTGGCGATGGACCGCAAAGCGGGACTCCGCCCTGAGATCCGTCAGGGTGAGGGAGTGGGTGAAGGGGAACAGGGCGGGGTGCTCGAGAAGCTGCTGGGCGGGCAGGGAGCGCTGTTCATTGTCGAGCAGAAGCGCCTCGCAGAGGAGCTGGGCAAGCTCCTTGGAGATGGGGAGGGGCTTTGGAGCCCGTTGGTACATGCCCCTGGTGTTGGTGTCCGCCAGGGCTCCCCAGTCGACAAGAGAGCGGATGATCCGTTGCGTGGACTTCACCAGCACGGGGCGCTCGGACCATTGGGCCACCATTCGGTTGGTGAGCTGAGCGAGAGAGAAGGTGTCCTGCAGGGTGAGAAGGCGGCCAGCCGTGGCTGCCACATCGGAGAAGACGGGATAGCTGGCCAGCGCCAGGGCCCAGTGCAGGGCGAGATGGTCTTGGACCTTGGTTGTTTGGAAGGCGGCGGTGGCGCGGATCTTGAGGGGTTCCACAGCGGGTGGAACCGTTCCCCAGATCCTGATAAGCACCGTCATGGTTTTGCCCCGATCGCTGTTGTAGGTGTCGCCGCTCACCTTTCCTTCGAGGTAGGCCCACAGGTCGGCCCGGAGCTCCTTCAGCGTGGCTCCCGCCGCCACTCGGCTGCCCGCCGCCTCCAGCCAGTCGAGCGAGAGGCGCCGATCAAAGCCGATGATGCCGCGTCTGGTCATGGGTTTTCCTGGATGCGCACGAAGGGCACCAGAACCTCTTCCAGCGCGATCCCTCCGTGGCCCACCGTCTCTTTGCCCCGGGTGAGAAAGGCCTCCACCCCGCAGGGCAGCAAGACGGAATAATCCGCTGGCAGGCCGGGACCTGGCCAAAGCAGGGCGGATGGGAGAGCTTGCCGCACTTGCTCCCGCAGCGCCGCGTCGCGGAAAACCCAGGCCCGCTCCCCCTTTTCCTCGGGGACGGTGCCCACGTTGGGACGGCCGCTCCCCTTGGCGGCGACGTTGCCGTGATCGGCCGTGACGTAGACGCTGAAGCCCTCGGCCAGCAGGGCGTCGATCAAGGACCGGAAAGCCCCCGCCTGGCTCCATTGACGCACCTGGGCATGCAGCCCACCAAGGCCGGTGACCGCGCCATGGAGCATTTCATCAACCTTGCCGACAACAAGGCCCAGAACGCGGCAGCTTGGGCGGGAGGCGTGGTTCTTGACCTTCGCCAACAGCTCGCTGTCGGCCTCCTGCGCCCCCTGCCTGAGGTACGCCACGGCTGGCCCCAGCAGGCCCTGCTCCGCCCAGAAGCGCTCCCAGTGCTTGGGCTCCTTGCTGGTGGTGCCAAGGCTCTGGGGGAAGAACAGCGGGGCCTCGGCCGCGAAGATCGCCTGGCGGGAAACGGCGGTGATCGTGGGCACCCAGGCCCAGCAGACGCTTTCTTCCAAGCCGAGTCCGCCCAGGGAGTCGCGCAGCAGCAGCCACTGATCGAGAGCGAGCCCATCGACGACGACCAACGCCAGCCGGCGGCTGCCGCCGGCGAGCTGGTGGGCGAGGAAGTGGGCGATCTTGTCGACGGTGAGGGGTCGGGGCAGGGCCGGCAGTGTGGCCAGGGCGCCGTAGCGCTGGAGCATCCAGCCCGCGAAGGCCTCCTCCAGGGCCAGCTGGAATTGATCGAGCCGGGAGCTGGTTTGGGGGAGGAGGGAGCCGCTGAGCTGCGTGCGCAACACCTGGGCCTCAGCCCAGCGCCAGCCAAGCCGCTCCCAGTCTTCATGGCGCCAGTCCTCATGGCTGGAGGCCGCGGCCGGCAGCGCCTCCTCCAGCAGTGGCAGAAGCCGCTCCAGACGGAGAGCTTCGTTCTCGTCCTGTTGGCCCACCACCCCGAGGCGCATCCAGCCCGTGGGGACCGCGTCGGCTGCAATCGCTGTGGTGGGCTCCAGCAGGCCCTCTGCAAAGAGGTTGTCGATGAAGACCCGGATGTCATCGTGGTCAAAGGGCAGCAGCTCGGGCCCGGGGAGTTGCGGAGCCGGCAGCTCACGTCCTGGGACGAGCGGATACCCCTTGGACTGGAGAAAGAGGGGCCAGCGTTCCTGGAGGAAGGAGAAGAAGGCTGCCCGGTTGGTCAGCAGACGCTCCAAGGGCCACTCCCGCCACTGCTTCTGAAGGCAGAGCTGCTCGAACAGACGCTGATCGAGCAGCGCCGGGAGCTGTTGCTGGCGTAGGTGGCGCCGCAGCAGAAGCCGAAGCAGATCGGCGGGCTGCCGGATCTGGCCAGGCACCACCTCGTAGAGGTGGTTGAGAAGGAAGTCCTGGGTGGCGTTCGCACCCAGCTGTCCAGGGCTCAGCCGCTGGAGCTCCTAATACAATGCATCGAACTGGCTGGGCTCGAGCTCGGAGAGAACGTTGGGGTCGAGGCTGGGAAACAGGCTGGGCAGGCTGAAGCTGAACTCACGCTGGGTGGC
>JBKDTB010000046.1:0-2806 GCA_046340515.1 Cyanobacteriota bacterium
CCAGCCACGATGATCAAGGCGCGAAAGATCGAGCAGGATTGGCCATGGGGGCCTGCGCTGGATTGCAAGCCGGCAAGCGGCGGCTGAGGGGCTGCGGAGGCAGCGCCCGGATGGAGGGAAACCATGGAGATCTCCAGGGGATAAGTGAAAGACCAGGAGGGAGAGAATGCAGGGGGCGGGAGCCCTCTTCCCATGGCCTTATCTTAGCAGTATGGGCGTACTAGGGAGCAGGTGGGAGCACTTGTTTTTGGCGGGATTTTGGGAGGGAAAGCAGCGCAGGGGGAGGAGGGAAAAGCTGGGGCTGGAAGGGCCTTTTTGAGGCAGAAAGAGCATCAAGGCTAGACAGCGGATCGGGGCGCCAGGACTTCAATAACTTGGGCCAAGAAACGGCGCTAACCGCAATAGCAGGCCCACCCCAATCCCCCTGGCTCAGATCGCCGATCGGCTCCAGACGCCAAGCCAGCGGCCTCCGAGCGCCGGGCCACCGCAGCCGCGGGAGAGCCACCCCGCCGCCGTGACCTCCCCCAGCCATCCCGGCGGCGGCAAGGCAGAACCAATCACGCGAGTGCAAGGGTGCGGCATGGCGTGCGGTGGCACTCAACGGCAGCCATAACCTTCGGGGACTAAGAGACGCCGCACTTGCGAAGCCCTTGCGCCGCGTGACACAATAAGAGCCCGCCGCTGGGTGGGGGCTGCTCGAATAGTTGGGGCGTCAGGAGTTGGATTAAATCAGTGGATGGGGTGCTGAATCTGATTCCTATAATGTTCAACTTTTGAGCCCTGCTTAAGCTCAATACTTGCTTGATCCCTGAGAAGGTGCTTATTCTCCTTTCATCTTGTAATCCGTAGTTATCAGGCTGCCCCATCCATCTTGATGGACTCCTCAAAAAATGGCGATGAGCTGCGAATGCTTGCCATCCAGTGAGCAATTCACAACTTGATTACAGCAATGCACCGGATTCTGAGCCAGATGACCCGATGACGCTGGGCAACACCGCCCTGCTCGGCTACCTTGAGCGGAGCCTTCTGCTTCCGCCTGCGGGTGAGCCAGCGCCGCACCACTGCTCCCACCCGCCGCCGTGCACCCCGGAGGGTTTGGTGTGCTCGGGCTGGCAGGCAGCGGTGGTCCTTGGCGTTGGGCCTGGCCCTGCTCCTCCCACAGCTGCAGGCCAGGGGTGCTGGGTCGGCTACTCAGCCGGCGCAAGGCGTTGACCCCTGGGCCATGGTCACAGGCTGGCTCAAGCCCGACGGAGCCCTCGGCTTCCTTGCCCTTGGAGGCCTGGCCTTCGCCGGCTATGCCCTCAGCCAGGCCCAGAACTGGGAAGCTCTGCTGCGGCTGTTGGGCCGTGGACCCAAGGATCCTGTACGACCGCCTGCCACTCGGAACGAGACCCACGGCACCAACAGCCCGGTGATCACAGGTGGAACGTTCACCGCCCAACAAATTGTAAAGCACGAGCACATCCTCCACAGCCTGCCTAAGCGCACCACCAGCCCCGACTATTTAGGGCTTAAAGGAATAACTACTGGTGAGTCAATCGGTGAACAGACAGATCAAGTCTCGACCAGTCCCAGAACGATCAGAATCTTCTTAGCCTCCTCCTCAGAGCTTATTGAGGATCGAAATTCTTTCGACCTTTTCTGTCGACAAGAGAATGATAGGCTGCTCAAGCAGGGGCTTTATTTGCAGATTTTTAGATGGGAGCATTTCTTAGATGCAATGAGCGAATCACGACTCCAGGATGAGTATAATGCTGCCATTAAGTCCTGTGATGTATTCGTAAGCTTATTCCAAACAAAAACCGGAAAATTCACAAGAGAAGAATTTTTTGAGGCTCATAAGACTTTCAGGGCAAAAAGCAAGCCCCTGATTTATACTTACTTTAAGCGTACAGATGTCCCAAATGACCGACGCCTGCGTGGCTCGCTGAACTCATTATGGGATTTCCAGGACATGCTGTCTGAGTTAGGTCACTTTCATACTGAATATATCAATACTCAAGATCTGCAACTCCAGTTCAGAAGGCAGCTTGACATGTTGATTGACAAGAGAAAACTCTGAGATTTAATCAACTACTCTCAAGCGTGTTTGAAACCTTTCTTCCCAGTCATTCGATGGTTGCAAGCCTTCAATAGTGTTCCAGTTGCCTACGTCATTTTCGGCTCTTCCTCTCCACCGTGAGTGCTGAATTCCTCAACTATCGTGAGCGCTTGTACGATCTGGTCACTGGGCCGGAGGTTGAGGTAAAGGTGCAGTAAGCCCTCACCGTTGCGTGCGATGAAATCCTGAAGATGCCCGATCGCTACATCCAAAGCAGTGAGACGTGATTCACCTAGTGGGGGTCGATTTCACCGCCATTGCTAAGCCGCACCCTTTCACCACCATCTCGCATCCAGCTGCACTGCCAATATGCGGATGAAAGGTCAGCGTTGAGCCAGTACACTGCCGCTCTTGCTAATTTGGTTGGAGGATTCACCACCAGTGCTCGGGTGAGCCAGCGCCGCGCCACTGCTCCCACACGCCGCCTTGCACCCCGAGGGGTTTGGCGTGCTTGGACAGGCAAGCAGCCGTGGGCGTTTGCCTTAGGCCTGGCTCTGCTCCTCCCGCAACTGCAAGCCAAGGGCGCAGCCTCCGCCCCCCAGTCCGCGCAAGGCTTTGATCTCTGGGCGATGGCCACTGGCTGGCTCAAGCCCCAAGGAGCCCTCGGCTTCCTTGCGCTTGGAGGCCTGGCCTTCGCCGGCTATGCCCTCAGCCAGGCCCAGAACTGGGAAGCTCTGCTGAGGCTGTTGGGCCGTGGTCCCAAGC
>JBKDTB010000047.1:0-2530 GCA_046340515.1 Cyanobacteriota bacterium
CTTCGAGGTCGCCCTGCGGTGCGCCCTCACGGTGCTGGTGGCGGGTGCGGGTGGGGAGGAGGGGCCCATCCCCCCGGCGGGGAGCGCCCGGGGCCTGCGCTACCTGCGGGATCGGGTCAGCGTGCCCCGCGACATGCCCCTCCATGCGGCCCGCAGGCTGCGCCAGGCGCTGGAGGCCACGGCCCTGCGGGATCCGGCCGATCCCTTGGGGCAGGGGGCGCCAATTCCAGTTGGGCATCGGCGCGATCAGGATCCGCGGCCATTTTTGGCCCAAGGAAGAGACCAGGCGGACACGCAGCTGGGGTGAGAGCGTAGAGGGAAATTGGGCCGTTTCTGGGGAAGGTTCGCTGGATCAATCTCCAGACTGGTCAAGACGAAATGCCCTGCGGAACGGCTGACGACTTACAGTATAATCTGCATCTCCGCCCACTCCCAATGGGAATGAATCCATACAAAGATCTTCCCGCTGCTGCTTTCTGGAAAAGCGGTGTTGCACAAGAAAATCCCTATTCAATCGAAGGAATTTACAAGAAGAAGTTCAACATCCCTCACCAAGCAAAGATTGCCACGGCTGGGTCTTGCTTTGCTCAACATATCTCCCGTCATTTGAAAAAGAATGGCTACAACGTTCTGGATGTGGAACCGCCACCCCCTGGGCTGCCGGCCCATCTGCATCAGAAATTTGGCTATTCCATGTATAGCGGAAGATATGGAAATATCTACACCGTCAGGCAGTTGCTGCAACTGGCCGAGGAAGCTCTAGGGGTGCGAACTCCGCAAGCCTATATTTGGGAAAGGGATGGCAGATTTTTTGATGCCATGCGACCTGCCGTTGAACCAGCGGGTCTTCCATCCCCCGCGGAGGTTGCTGAGCATCGACAGGTTCATCTGTCTCACGTAAGAAAACTCTTCGAGGAGCTAGATCTTCTGATTTTCACTCTGGGCTTGACGGAAATGTGGGTTCACAATGAATCCGGGACTGTGTATCCAACAGCGCCAGGCACGATTGTGGGCGTTTTTGACGAACAGATCTATGGCTTTGAGAATGCTCAATTTCGCGATATTTTCACCGATTTCAATCGCTTTCAAATGGCCATGAAAAAACTTAGACGGGGCCGGCCATTCAACATCCTGCTCACGGTGTCACCCGTGCCATTGACCGCAAGTGCCAGTGGACAGCATGTGTTGGTTTCCACCACTTACTCCAAAGCCACCCTCAGGGCCGTGGCGGCGCAGCTTTCAAGCAATCAGGAGCATGTGGACTATTTTCCTTCCTATGAAATTGTCACCAATCCAAGGCTCCATTCCACCTCCTTTGCTGAAAATCTCAGATCGGTTCGTGATGAGGCCGTTGAAAATGTCATGAAACACTTCTTTGCCGAACATCCCATCGTCACAACAGCAGAGGAGCTCAGTCAAGCCAAGGGAGGGGGTCAGCCATCGGAGGAAGATGTGCCATGTGAAGAAGCCCTGATGGAGGCCTTTGGCAAATGACAAAGATTCTTTTCTTCGGTCCATCCCACATTGCCGCTGCGAAAAGCTATCTCTCCACCCAACAGGATTTACCAATCACACTGCAGACAGTGGGCGTACATGGCACAGCTTTTTACTATGACGAGTCCTATCAGATCAATGATCAGGGAATCGTCACGCTGCATAATCATGCCAAAGAAGGTGTGAATATCCGCTGGTTTCACGATCTTCCTGGCGGGGGGGCCAAGCAAGTCACAACTTTTTCTCTCTTTGACTATGATTATATCTACTTGTTGAACCCCCTCTTTGTTTCCAACAAGAGATTTCGGATGTTGCTGATCACTAGCGGCTTCATCTGCAGCGAGATTGGTGATGCAGACGTGCGGAATCTACTGCTGCAACACAAATGGTTTGCCGGCGGCCACCAGCTTATTTCCTATCCCCTCTGGCTGAATGTCTTCACCCATACTTTCCCTGGTGACATGAAGATTCTTGAGGCTGGTAAACGCCTTGGCTTGAGCGACAAGATGATTCTTGTTCCCCATGTGTTGCCCCCAAAAAGATTGAACTTTACCGAGTATGGACTTTACAACCTACACGAGCAAAAGTGCCTGGCTGCCTACATTGAAACCACCTACGGCATCCGTTCCCTTCCCCTTCCTGCAAGCACCTACGAGAGCACACCTGCAGGTGGCCTGTATTGCCATGATCGCTTCCATAAACCGGCCCCTGACCGCCACCACGCCAGCCCGGAATACTATGGGGAGTTATTTAATGAGATCCTGGCAAAATACAGACAGTAACAAACTCTGAAGAGGAAATGCACCAGCCAATACAGGCCTGGGTATCCAGGCCTGTATTGGTTCAGGCTCAAACAAACTCGACAAAGTTTGTGGAGCTAAGATTATAGTTTTCTAGCAGGATGATTGAATCACTATCGGCTTGGAAGCCAGGGCGACCATCATTCATGGCAATCAAGGTTCCAGTCTGTTTTGTGGCTGTGAATGCGGCCACCCCATTCGCGGCGAATGTAGCGGCCGTCAGCAGTGATGCCACC
>JBKDTB010000048.1:0-2776 GCA_046340515.1 Cyanobacteriota bacterium
CAGCTGCCCGAGTGGCGGCCGCCAGGACTTGTTCGGTCTCCCCGAACGGCCCGGCCACCGCCTCCAGGCGGCCCTTGAGCAGGTTGCTCGCTTCCCCGGCTTTCAGTGCCTGGCCGACGAATGCCGTGGCGCCGGCCACCAGGGACGTGAATCCCAGGACGGCCATCACGTTTCGCAGTCCACCCAGGGACGCGGTCATGGCCCGGTAGCCAGACGCGCGCGCAGCCGCGGCCCGCCCAGCCCCGGTCAGGTCACGCCCGAGGCCTTGCACCTCGCTCCTGCCCTGCACCCGAGCCGCGACGCGCAGGATGGCGTCCAGGTTCACGGCCACCTACGAACCCTCCCGCCGCCGCAGCATGCCGAGCACCTCGCCCGCGATAACCCGGTAGCTGGCCAGGGTGTCCATGACGCCAATGTTGGCATCTGGCGCCTCAGCTTGCAGGGCACGGATCACCTGCAGAGCTGTGGCGACATTTGGCGCCACCGGCTCGCCGTCCATTCCTGCGCGGATCCACTGGTCCGGAGTGTGCACCCACGCGAGCACCGCCGGCAGGTTGGCGGGATGGATCAGCAGCTCCCCCCGCTCGTTCCTATCCAGATCGGAGGCCAACGACCGGGCGCCGGGCCCAGTCGCGGCACGGGTCCGGGCCTCCAGGTTCTCAAGCTGGAGGCGCAACCGTTCAGCTGCTTCGGGTCCCGCGAACTGGAGAGCCTGCGCGATCATCTGCTCATGGCTCAGGCCGGTCGGTTGGCCTTCGCGAGGGCTTTGAACCCATTCCCGCGCGAAGGCCCGGAGTTTCCCACCTGCGCCTCACGGGACGCCTGTAGCTCGACGTACGCCATCAAGAGGCCATAGGCCACGCTGGGGGCATGAATGAACGCCTCCAGGTTTTCGGTCGTTGGTTCGACCGGCTGGTTGTCGGACCCGGCCGTGACCCAGAGATCAGGCCGTTCCTCTGGATTGGTCCAGCCAAGGAAGACCTCTCGGCAGATCGCGATCAGCTCCGCATTTAACTGTGCGTCAGGCCTGGCGGCCATCAGCGCATCAATCGCTCGAATGCGGTTTAGAACTTGGTCGACCTGCTGCGAGCTTTTGAAAGCTCGGAACTTCGCCATCATGGGGATTGGTTGATTGTTGCTCTGAAGTTTCTGCACTTCGTAGTGGAAGAAGTGAGGAACTTGGTCAAGATTGAAGGCCATCAGAAGTACTTAATCGTAAAAGAACTGGGCGAGTTGACCGGATGCCGGATGTACAGCTCCGACGTGTGAAAGATTGTATTGCCGTCGTCTTCAAGGGTTGGAGCCGCATAGGTCAGCTCGGGAATATCGATTCCCAGCCGATTGCCTGCACCGACTCCATGAACCAGGGAAAGTGCGTTGCTCGTCTCTCCGCTGGCAAGAGCCCAGAGGTTGAACTGCTCCAGTGTTGTATGGCGAATCGTGATGGAACTGGTGGGCTCTCGCTGCGTGATCTCCACGCGCTTGATTCCCCCGCCATAGTCAACGGTCTTGATGTTGTTCCCGGCTTTCAGGGAGAACGATTTGAACTCCCTCGGCACTGGGGTGGCGGTCGTCCCCAGGTTGAACGTGGCTGTGTTGGTTGAATCCACCACTTTGGACGTGATGGCGGTTGGGTAGGCGGGCGCAATCACGGCGCCCGTAACGGGTGGGACAAAAATTCCAGTAAATGAAAAATTGAATTTCTCAATCTCTCCAGCTGCAAGGCTTACTTCAAGTTCCCCCCTTGCACCGTAGAATTTATACCAATCGCCTGCATGATAGGCGAAAAAATGGGCAAACCCAATAGCTTGATTAAGGTCTGCCTGGGTATAGGTGACAGATGTTGCTGGCACCACGCCCTTGCCAAGGCCGCACGCCAGCAACAACGGGTCGATTCCGGGGGCGGTGCCGGCAGTGCCGGACGCCATTCCGTCCGTGCTGAAGCTGCAGGTCCCATACAACTGGGACATGGCTGGGCTCCTGGTTCGCCCGCCATGGGGGTCAATGCGGACGCGCTCCACCGCTGTAGCCGTGAGGGGGGCCATGCTGAGTCCCTCCACGGGGATAGCGTTGGCCCCCGTGGGTTCCGCTGGCGTTTCGCCCTCTGTGACTCCTGCGCGGACGTACAGGAGCTGGGAATCAAACTGTCTCGGCATTGTCCGGGGGGGAAGGGGGGAGCAGGGCGGGGGCAGGGATCAGGTCGGGGGCCTCGGCCGGTTCGGACGGGATCCAATCGCCTCCGGCATCAGACCAGATCCAGCCGCTGGGAAGGAACCGGGACGGGAATGAATGGCCGGGCGGGGGGCCTGGCGGCTCGGTTGGATCTCGTAGGATTTTGCGAGTCATGGAACGACCTGAGCCAGGTTTTGTTGATAGGTTCTAACGCGCACATCATAGACCAGATCTAACCTGCCGGCATCGCCTTCCGCCTCCGGCTGGCCCTGGCGGTAGAGGACGCCTTGAACCCCCGGCAACTGCCGAACGGTGCCGGTCATGACGGTGTGCACAGCCTGCCAGTACGGATCCGCCACCACATCCAGGGGTTCCCCGCCAACGAACACAGGGAGATGGATTGAGATCCGAAGCTGCAGCGTCAGGGATTGAGTTGTTTGATTGTCCTGTCTATTGTTGTGCACATCTTCGCGCAGAATTATTACAGCTCCCTCGTTTTCGCCTACTGGCTGGGGTCTGTTGAGATAAGCATTATTGATTCCAGGGACTTGCTTGAGCAAGTTTGTAATTGCGATCTTGACCTGAAGCGGAACGGTTTGGGTCA
>JBKDTB010000049.1:0-30304 GCA_046340515.1 Cyanobacteriota bacterium
CACGTCGGCGCCTTGCGCCCGTTGTGTGAGGTCAACTTCCATGAAACTCTTCCAGCAACTGCTGGTGGCGCCCGCAGCCCTTGGGCTTTTGGCGCCCTTCGCGGCCAACGCCGCGGACATCAACCTTTCTGGCGTGAATCAGTACGCCGGTGAGGAGCAGGTCACCAGCATCAACCAGTTCAGTGACGTCAAGCCCACCGACTGGGCCTTTCAGGCACTCTCCAACCTGATCGAGCGCTACGGCTGCGTCGCCGGCTATCCCGACGGCACCTACCGCGGCCAGCGGGCCATGACCCGCTATGAAGCGGCTGCTCTGCTCAATGCCTGTCTCGATCGCATCACCGAGATCACCGATGAGCTGAAGAAGCTCATGAAGGAATTCGAGAAGGAGCTGGCTGTCATCCGCGGACGTGTCGATGGTCTTGAGGCTCGCGTGGGCGAACTGGAAGCCACACAGTTTTCCTCCACCACCAAGCTGAAGGGTGTGGCCACCTTCGTGCTTGGCGCCAACTCCTTCAGCGGCACTTCCCGCCCTGACGAGTTTGATGCCGCCGTCATCAACTCGATTGGCGGAAGAGCCTTCATCCCCGGCACCACCAAGCAATACGACCACACGGCCCGTCTCCTGGATGGGGCCACAGCTTTCAACTACAACCTCGATCTTTATCTGGACACCAGCTTCACGGGTAAGGATTTGCTGCGCACCCGCTTGAGGGCCGGCAACTTCCTTGATGGCCCCTGGAGCGGCGCCAACAATCCTGTCGGCCTGAACGCGATGGAAATCGCGTTCCAGGAAAACTGCGGAACGGCCGATTGCGGTGACGTCGTGGCTGTCAACCGCCTGTTCTACCAGTTCCCCATCGGCAGCAATTTCACCGCCACCATCGGTGGTCGCGTTCGTCAGGATGACATGCTGGCCATGTGGCCCAGCGCCTATCCGGCCGATACCGTTCTTGACATCTTCACCTACGCCGGTGCTCCCGGGACCTACAACCTGAACCTCGGTGCTGGTGGTGGTTTGTGGTGGAAGAGCGGTGGTTTCAGCGTCAGCGCCAGCTACGTCTCGGCGAACGGGGACTCGGGCTCTCCTGGTTTCTCCAACAACGGTGATCAATTCTGTGGTGGTGGCATCGGCACCAGCTGCTCCGCTTCCACCTTTACCGGTCAGATTGGCTACGGCGGCAGCAACTACGGTTTGGCTGTTGCTTACAGCTTGACCCAGGGTCAAGGAGGATTGGCTGGTCTGTACGGCGGTAACGGCACTCCTCTGGCAGTGGCCGCTTCCTCCTTCGCGGACAGCACCAATTCCGTTGGCGTGAGCGCCTATTGGACCCCCTACAGCGGTGGCTGGTTCCCCTCCCTCAGCTTGGGCTGGGGCATCAGTGCTTACCAGGGTGGCCCTGGCACCGGCAACTTCACCTTCATCAATGACGGTGGTGACAAGGTCAACACCTTCAACTGGATTGATGGAGCCCGCAGCCAATCTTGGTATGCCGGTCTCCAGTGGGCTGATGTGTTCTGGAAGGGCAACGCCTTCGGTATGGCCGTGGGTCAACCCACGTTCATCACCAGCCTTGGCAGCTCCATGCCCGAAGATCCCAGCGTCAGAACGCCTAACGATGGCAACTACGCTTGGGAATGGTGGTACAAGTTCCAAGTCACCGACAACATCAGCGTCACCCCGGCCCTCTATTATCTGAGCGCTCCTTTGGGTCAACTCCAGAAGGATGACAGCCGGTCCCTCAACAACTTTGGCGGCTTGGTCAAGACCACATTCCGCTTCTGATTCGTCCATCTCAAGAATCACCATTCAGGAGGTTTGATTTTCAGAATCAAATCTGTTGATGCCTTCAAGCCGGCTCTCACCAGCCGGCTTTTTTGTGTTCCAGGCAACACGATAAGGTGTCTTCTCCGACAGGCTGTCACCCGCATAATCCTCTAAGGTGCGTCAACCCTGAAATGGGTTTCCTCTTATTTTTGGTGTGAGGATTTCATGAAACTTTTCCAGCGTTTGCTGGTGGCGCCAGCCGCCATTGGCTTAGTTGCGCCCATGGCAGTCAATGCCGCCGATCTCAACCTCTCTGGCGTCAATCAATACGCCAGCAGTGAGCAGGTCACCAGCATCAATCAGTTCAGTGATGTCAATCCTTCCGACTGGGCTTATCAGGCGCTTTCCAACCTGATCGAACGCTACGGCTGCGTCGCCGGCTATCCCGACGGCACCTACCGCGGCCAGCGGGCCATGACCCGCTATGAAGCGGCTGCCCTGCTCAACGCCTGTCTCGATCGCATCACCGAGATCACCGATGAGCTGAAGAAGCTCATGAAGGAATTCGAGAAAGAGCTGGCCGTCATCCGTGGCCGGGTGGATGGCCTGGAGGCCAAGGTGGGTGAACTGGAAGCCACCCAGTTTTCCACCACGACGAAACTCCAAGGTCAGGCCACCTTCGTCCTGGGTGCTGTGAACGCCAGCGGCGACAGCAAGGGACGAGGCATTAACCCGGACATCAGCGCCTTCAACATCACCAAGGCGGGCTCGGGCCCCTTCAACGGCAATTTGGTTGACGCGATAGCCCCCCCCAAACCAATCAAGGACAGCAAGGGCAAGATCACCAATCAGGCAGCGATCAACAAGGCCACCGCGTTGTATAACAAAGCCATTGGTCGCAATAACCGGGATGCGGCCAATATCTACAATCAGCTCTACGGCGCCACATCATTCAACTATGACCTGCGTCTAAACTTCATCACCAGCTTCACCGGCAAGGACCAGCTCTATACCCGTCTTCGTAGCGGCAACTTCAGCAATGCCTTCAACGGCAACGGCGTCAACTTGACGGCGCTGGATGTGGCCTCCAATGGCTTTGGCAACGCCAGTTGCACGGGAAACAAGGACTGTTCGGATGTGGTGGGCATCGATCGTCTTTATTATCGCTTCCCCCTGGGCAACCAATTTGAGGCAATTGTAGGCGCAAAATATCGGAATACAGAATTTCTTGGCGCCACGCCTGGTGTCTATGGCGGCGGGAAAGGAGAACGCATTCTTGACGTTTTTTCCCTGCATGGCGCTCCTGGTGTCTACAACAAGGCCACCGGCTCCGGTGGTGGATTGATCTGGAAAACGCCTTACTCCCTGTGGAACGGTCGCTTCAGCCTCACCGCCAGCTATGTCTCTCCCGTCGGGGATAACGGTGCTCCAGCGATCGACAGCAACTACTTCCAGTGCGCCGCCACGGAGGGAGGGATCGGCAACGACTGCTCCAGAGCGAGCTTCCTGGGCCAGCTGGGTTGGACCGCCAAGAACTGGGGCCTTTCAGCGGCCTATCGCTACGGCCAACGCGGATCCAACGCACGGCGCGGCACCAATTTTGTGGCCTCCAACAGCTGGTGGCTCGCCAACGGGCAATCCAACAGCGTCGCGCTCAACGCCTACGCCCAGCCCAGCAACAGTGGCCTGTTGCCCTCCGTCAGCGTCGGTTGGGGCCTCAACAAGCTCTCCAACAACGACATCCGCGCGGGCCTGCTGAACACGACCGACGGCAGCTACAGCCCTGTGGACTACATCTACCCCTATGTGACCGAATCACAGAGCTGGTACGTGGGTCTGCAATGGAGCGACGTGTTCTGGGGTGGCAACTCCCTCGGCATGGCCGTCGGTCAGCCCACCTTCGCCACCAATCTCAGCCTTGGCACGGACAAGAGCCAAAGCAAATTCGTCAACGATGGCAACTACGCCTGGGAGTGGTGGTACAAGTTCCAGGTGACCGACAACATCAGCGTCACCCCCGCTCTGTTCTGGCTCAGCCGCCCCCTGGGTGCCCTGACCGACACCATCCGCGCCGATGGCTCGGTGGATCGCTCGTCCAGCTTCGGCATCCTGGGCGGTCTGGTGCAGACCACCATCCGCTTCTGAAGCCCACACCCCTCCCACAGCCAACCCCAGCCCCCGCAAGGGGGCTTTTTTTTCGACCCCGATTCACTGCAGGATGGAGGGCTTGTGTCGCGATCCCCTTGGCCGGCCCCCCGTCCGCTGATCCCTACACCGTGCTTGGCGTCAGCCCCGAAGCCACAACGGCGGAAATCAAGGCGGCCTATCGCACCCTTGTCAAACGCCATCACCCTGACGCCGGCGGGGACAAGACACGCATCGTGGCCCTCAACGCCGCCTGGGAGCTGCTCGGGGATGGCGACCGGCGTCGCCGTTATGACGCCGAGCACCATGGCCGCCATGGAGGGGCTGATGGCGGCTTCCGGGGCGACGCCGCCCAGGGCCGCAGGACAAAGCTCCGGGAACGATCCGGACGCGACAGGGACGGGTTGCTGCTGACCTGGCTGCAACAGATCTATGCCCCGATCGATCGATCCCTGGGGCAGGTGATCAATCCCTTCGCCGACCAATTGCACGCCCTGGCCGCAGATCCCTATGACGATGATCTGATGGAGGCCTTCTGCGAATTCCTGCAGGAAAGCCAGGCCCGCATGACCAAAGCGGAACAGATCTATCGGTCCAAGGCCTGCCCTGAAGCCGCCAAAGGGTTCAGCCTCAGCCTTTACCACTGCCTCAGCCAGGTGCAGGACGCCCTGGCCGAGCTGGAGCGCTACACCATGGGTTATGTGGATGATTATCTGCGCGACGGACGGGAAATGCTGCGGGAGGCGAAGCAGCGCCGGGAACGGCTGCACCAGGAACGCCGGCGACTGGAGATCTGAGCCAGCGCCTCAGGGGCACCAGGCCTCCAACTGATCCAAACGCAGCCACACATCCGGAACGGGTCGCCGCCAACGGATCTGGGCATGCTCGCCCTTCACCACGAGGATTTCCCCGGGACCGGCCATCACGTAGTCCGGGATCTCGGCATCACTGGCGGAGGCTTCCAGACTGCCTCGATAGGCCCGGGGGTTGAGGCGCACCAGGGAGCCCTTCTTCAGCTCCGCCACGGCAGCGGTGGCCGTGGCGGCGGCGGGGGGAGCGGGATCGGCCATGGACCACCGTCAACGTCGCAGGCACCCTAGGGCGTTTGCGGTGTCACGGGCCACCGCTCGTCGGATCAGCCACTAACCTCCCAGCGGTGATCGGGAGGCGAACATGCGTCTGCTGCTGCTCGGATGTTCAGGATTTGTGGGGCGGGACCTGGTGCCCTTTCTGTTGAATCTGGGCCATGCCCTCACCCTGGTGAGCCGGCGAAGCCACCCCTTCCCCCTGCTGGAGGGCGACCGGCTCCGCTGCCTTCCCCTCGACCCCTCCGATCCCGCCAGCTGGGAATCCACCGACCTGGGCGCGGCCCTCGCCGGGGCCGAGGGAGTGGTCAACCTGGCCGGGGAGCCGATCGCCGAACGCCGTTGGAGTGAAAGCCAGCGGCAACGGCTGCGCGACAGCCGCCTGTTGACAACGGGCGGCCTGGTGAAAGCCATGGCGGCCCTGGACACCCCACCGCGGGTGCTGGTGAACGCGTCCGCCATTGGGGTGTATGGAAGCAGCGAGGAGAAGCGCTTCGTGGAATCCAACCCGCCAGCGGCAGATTTCCTGGGTCAGCTCTGTCAGGACTGGGAGACGGCCGCTTTGGCCGCCCCGGCGGGTTGCCGGGTGGTGGTGCTGCGCCTCGGCATCGTGCTGGGCCCCGACGGTGGCGCCCTGGCCCGAATGCTGCCGGTGTTCCGCGCGGGATTCGGAGGCCCCGTGGGATCAGGGAAGCAATGGATGAGCTGGATCCACCGTCACGACCTCTGCCGACTGATCGCCGCCAGCCTGGAAGATTCCTCCTTTCAGGGCCTCTACAACGCCGTCGCGCCGGAGCCGGTGCGCATGGCCGACTTCGCGCGGGAGCTGGGCCAGGTGCTGGGCCGGCCCTCCCTGTTCCCCGTGCCCGCGCCGGTGCTGAAAGTGATGCTCGGAGATGGGGCCGCCGTGGTGCTGGAGGGGCAGCAGGTGGTGCCGGAGCGCTTGCGGGAGAAGGGGTTCCAATACGACTGCCCGGATCTCACCTCAGCCCTCGCCGCCGCCACCAGCCCAGCCCCCCGCTGAGCAGGGCGGCCAGCATCAACAGCCCCAGGGCTGGCTGAAACAGAGGGATCCAGAGCCGCTGGAACACCGCCAGCACGCGGTCCGTGCCACGCAGGTGGAGGACGACCCCCAACCCGAACCAGAGGGCGCCCGCCAACACCAGAAACACATCCAGCACCAGCAACCGATCCAACCCGCTCTGCAGCCGCTCCAGCCAGGAGATCCCCCGGGCCGCGGCGCCAGGCTCGGTGGCGGCCCGGGGGGAGGTGGATTCAGAGGGAACGGGGGGCATGGGTGACGTCAGGCGGCGATGTCCATCCGGCCATGATCGCCTCCGCCATGCGCTCCGTGCCGCCAGGGCTGCCCAAGCGTTCCAGAGCCTGCCGACGCAACTCTTCCCGCCAGCGGGGCCCCTCCAGCGGATCCGCCAGGCGCTCCAGCTGTCGCGAGGCCATCCGCGCCGTTTCTCGCAGGGTGGAATCGGCCCCCATCGGCCCGGCGGCACAGGTCACGGCAGGTCCGAGAAGGCGGCGTTGGGCATCGGCGAAACCCTCCGTGAACTGGGGGCCCGGCCCCACCACCTGGAGCACAGGCTTCCCCAGGGCCACCGCCTGCTCCGCCGCCGTGCCCGCCATGGCCAGCAGAAGATCACTGCGGCGCAGCACCTCCCAGAAGTGATGCCGCATCAGCTCAAGCCGGAGGGGCCCTTGCTGGAGCCGGGGAACGGCGCCGTCCGTGTCGGGGGAAAGATGCAGCCGCCAGCCCCGTGGAGCAGCCACGCGGGCAATCGCCTCAAGCGTGAGGGAAGGCACGAGGGCGACCAGCAGGCGCAGCCGGTCCTGCCCCATCGACGGGAGCTGACGCACCACCTCGAGCAGCAGCAGCAGGTTGGAGAGGGCTTCGGGCAGGCGACTGCCTGGCAACAGGCCGAGCACGGAACCTCCTTCGCCCCCGGAAGGGAGCGGCGAGGAGGGACTCTCCCCATCCAGGAAGGGATTGCCCGCAAACACCACCGGACGCCGCAACTGGCCGGCCAGGTCGCGGGCGGTGAGGGCATCCCGGGTCCAGAGCGGTCCCACGCCGGGGCGGCGCAGCAGCCAGCCACAGGGCCAGGGAAGCCGCAGCCGACCTTCGTAATGGCTGGAGTAGGCCACGAGATACACCGCCATCGGCCGCCCGGTCAGCCAACCCGCCAGCACAGGCAGCACATCTCCCACCACCACCACGCCATCGCACCGGCGGCGCTGCCGCCACACCGCCCGAAACCGTCCAAGGAGATAGGGAAGTTGCCCCTGCCAAAGCTCCGTCAGGCGGCCCCGCAGGCTGGTGTAGCCCAAACCGCCGGTGCTGAAGTCGCGGGTGGGGCCCAACACCGGCAGGTCCGCCCGCCGGTAGGCGTCACCCTGTCCCACCAGGGGCAGCGCCGCCACCTGCACGCCGCGACGCCGCAAAGCCTGGCCCAGGAGGGCACCGCTGAGGTCTTCACCGTGACCATTGCTGATCAGCAGAACCCGCTTCACCCTTGCAACCAACCGCGCACCTTCTCCAGGGCCGACCAGCCGGGACGACGGGCCAGACCATCGGCAATCGAGTCGTTCAGCTCTTCGGCCAACTCGGGCGCCATCAGGGTGACGCGCTGCACAATCTCGATGTGTTCCCGCACCCCTTTGGCGCCGGTCTCCAGCATCGCCACACTCAAATTGACCCGAGCTTGGGGATCCTGGGGGTTGAGACGCACCGCCGTGCGGGCGGATTTGAGGGCGGCCTGGGGCTGATCCAGCAGGAGTTGGAGCCAGGCCAGACAGGTCCAGCCGGCGGACTGACCCGGAGCCTGGGCAGTGATTTGAAGAAAATCCTCGAGGAGCTCCTCGGGCGGAGTGCCCTGGCGATAGCGCTCCAGGGCCCGGGAGAAAAGGGTGTCGTGGCTGGTGGTCAAGGCAGGGGAGGGCGGGCTCTGCCCTTCAGATTCCCATGGCGACGACGAAGCAAGGGGGCAGGCGCTTTTCCGTCAGACGGCGAAGGAACTGCCGCAGCCGCAAGTTTGGGTGGCGTTGGGGTTGGTGAAGTTGAAACCGCCACCAATCAGGGCTGTGGAGAAATCAAGCTGAAGTCCATAAATGTAGAGGAGACTCTTGGGGTCGCACACCACGTCAAAGGCCTTTCCCTGGGAGGGCTTGTAGGTGTATTGCTCGTCATCGTCGCGGATGGCGGAGGTCTCAATGAAGTCCATCGTGTAGCTCATGCCGCTGCAACCACCGGAGCGCACCCCCACGCGCAACACCCTCCCCTCCCCCTGCTGGCCGACCAAGGTGGCGAGCTGTCGCATGGCCGCTTCTGTGATCTGGATGCCGCGACCATCGACGCCGATGTGGGTGGACGCCTGGAGAGTGGATTCGCTGGGGGAGGTTCCGGCGGCGGAGCCGGGGAGGGAGAGTTCCGCGGTCATGACGTCGTCAGGCAGGGCGTCTTGGAGCATGGAGCCGGAAACCCGGGCAGGTCCTCTCCACTCTATGGAGGTCCGTCCACGGGTGGGGCTGGCCGGTTCTCCGCCTTGGGGTGGTGGGTCCCGTCCATAGAGTCGCCGCAGTGTGCGGAAGGATTCGGTGCGTGTCGCCATCGTGGGTGCGGGGCTGGCGGGGCTGGCTGCGGCGGTGGAACTGGTGGATGCCGGCCATGCGGTGACCCTCTACGAGGCCAGGCCATTTTTTGGCGGCAAGGTGGGCAGCTGGGAAGACCAGGACGGCAACCACATCGAGATGGGCCTGCACGTCTTCTTCTTCAATTACGCCAATCTGTTCGCCCTGATGCGCCAGGTGGGGGCCATCGACAACCTCCTGCCCAAGGAACACGCCCATCTGTTTGTCAATCGCGGCGCTGATGTGCGCAGCCTTGATTTTCGCTTCCCCATCGGCGCGCCGTTCAACGGTCTGAAGGCCTTCTTCACCACGCCCCAGCTGGAGGTCATCGACAAGCTGCGCAATGCCCTGGCCCTGGGCACCAGTCCGATCGTGCGGGGGCTGGTGGACTACGAGGGGGCCATGGGGGTGATCCGTGATCTCGATCACCTCAGTTTCCAAGACTGGTTTCTCTCCCATGGCGGCAATCAGCACAGCATCGAGAGGCTCTGGAATCCGATTGCCTATGCCCTTGGTTTCTTGGATTGCCAATCCATCTCTGCCCGCTGCATGCTCACCATTTTCATGATGTTTGCCGCGCGGACGGAGGCCTCCAAGCTCAATCTTTTGAAGGGATCCCCCCATGGCTGGCTCACAGGACCGATTCTGAAGCACATCGAGGCTCGCGGTGGTCGTCTGCACCTCCGCCACCGGGCCATTCGCCTGGACCATGAGGACGTCGCAGGCGGCACCCGGGTCACGGGCCTCACCCTGGCTACGCCCGATGGGGAGCGGCGGGTGGAGGCCGATGCTTATCTGGCCGCCTGCGATGTGCCCGGAATTCAGCGGCTGATTCCCGATGCCTGGCGCAGCCACAGCCTGTTTGCCAATCTCGACCGACTGGAGGCTGTCCCCGTGGCCACGGTGCAACTGCGCTACGTCGGCTGGGTGACGGATTTGGGCGACACCCCTGCCGCGGCGAAACGGCGGGAGGACCTCACCACGCCGGTTGGACTGGACAATCTGCTTTACACAGCGGATGCCGACTTCAGCTGCTTCGCTGATCTGGCCCTGGCCAGTCCGGTGGACTACCGCAAGCCAGGGCTCGGTTCGCTCTTGCAATGCGTGCTCACCCCGGGTGATCCCTGGATTCCGAAATCGAACGAAGAGATCGCTGCCCACACGGATCGTCAAGTTCGGGAGCTGTTCCCTTCTGCGCGATCCTTGAAGCTGGTCTGGAGCAATGTGGTGAAACTCGCCCAGTCGCTCTATCGGGAGGCTCCCGGGATGGACCCGTTCCGCCCGGATCAACGCACACCGATCAGCAATTTCTTCCTTGCGGGCAGCTACACCCGTCAGGATTACATCGATTCCATGGAAGGTGCGACGATGAGTGGCCGCTTGGCCGCCGCTGCGATCATGAATCGTCCTGTCAACCTGGCGCGCAATGCCGCCGCCGCCTAGCCAGGAGCACGGAACCCATGGGACGCTGGTTGGAACACACCGTGACCACGGAGATCGCGGCACCTGTTGAACAGGTTTGGGAGATCTGGAGCGATCTGGAATCCATGCCACGCTGGATGCGTTGGATTGAATCGGTGGTCACCCTGGAGGACCCGGACCTGACGGAGTGGACCCTCGCGGCCCAGGGTTTCCGTTTCCACTGGCAAGCACGCATCACCCGACGGGTCCCGGCCCAACAGCTCCACTGGGAGTCCGAGGGGGGGTTGCCCACCAAGGGGGGGGTGCGCTTTTACCCCCTCGGCCCCGCGCTGACGGCGGTGAAGCTCAGCGTCAGCTATGAACTGCCAGCCATCTTGGCTCCGTTGATGGAACCCTCCATCATGGGCGGCATTGTCAACAAGGAGCTTCAGGCGAACCTTGACCGATTTCGTGACCTTGTGGAGAGCGAAGCCCGTGGGAGTGCCTCCCCCGCCTGATCGACCCCGGGGTCGCCGAGATCGGGGAAGGGGTTCCATCCTCCGCCAGGGTCTGGCGTTGCTCCTGCCCGCGATGGTGCTCTCGGCCTGTGGCCCGCAGCCATTTCCCGGCTCCGGTCCGGTGACGTCGGTGGGACAGCCGAGGCCGCGCAAGCCCTCAGCCGGCACGGGTGAGGCCGAGACCGGGAGCCGCCCTCCCGCCCTGGCTCCCCTCGCCACCCAGCAGCAGGTGGTCAAAGCCGTGAAGGCCGGCCGCCAAGATCCCTTCGGCAAGGTGCTGACCCCGATCCTCAGCATCCCGCCATCGTCCCGGCCCAAGGCGCCACCAAAGGCCAACCTCCGTGCGCACCACACCAATTTGACCTGGCCGGAGGGTCTGGCGTTTGAGGGGGTGCTGCAGACCTTCTCCGAAAGTGAGGCCTTGGTGCGCTACACCCCTGCCCAGGCCAAGGACGGTGGATCCCGCTACGGCGCCCTCCGTGTCGGCGACATCGGCACAGGTGACAACGCATCCCTGCTGCCTCCGGGATGGCAGGTGGTGGCCATTGACGCCGAGCAGGGGATGCTGATGTTGCAGAAGGGCGGACAGAGCGTCAGCCAGAGCCTCCAGAAGCCTTGAGCACCCGTCCGCAGGCCGCCACCAGGCCCTCCAGGTCATGGGGATCGGCCTCCGCGTCCACCCGCCCCAGCACCTCCTGGCAGGGCTGGCTGGTTTGGGGGCCGATGGACACCACCTTCACCCCGTCCAGCACCCGGCGCCAGTCCGGGCCAAACGCCCCTTCCAGCAAGCGGGCGCAGTGCCGCACCGTCTTCCCGCTGCTGAAGGTGATCGCCTGCAGGGCGCGCTGCTGCAGAACCTGGACCGCTGGGGTGGGCAAGCCATCCGGGCAGCGGGTTTCATAGGCGGCCACCTCCACCACCCGCGCACCGGCGGCGGCAAAGGCCTCGGCCAGGACTGGGCGCCCCCCGCTCTGCACACGGGGAAGCAAGAGATGGAGTCCCCAGGCGGATACGGGAAACTCGTCAATCAGGGCATCCGCCGTGAAGCGGGCGGGGACGAAGTCGACTCGAACGCCGAGGGCATCCAGCCGCTCGGCGGTGCGACGGCCCACCGCCGCGATCCGCAGCCCCCGGGGCGGACGGGCCAGGTCTCCCCCCCGGCGCCGCAGCCGATCCTGAAGGGCATCCACCCCATTGGCGCTGGACAAAATGAGCCAGTGGAATTGATTCAGATCCCGCAACGCCTCATCCAGGGGGCCCCAGTCCTCCGGGGGACCCACCACCAGGGCCGGCAGATCCACCACCCTGGCCCCTGCCCGCTCGAACAGCCGGCGGGCGGCACCAAGCTGGCCTTCCGCGCGAGTGACAACGATGGTGCACCCCTGAAGGGGGAGGGGAGCGGGAAGGTTCATGACTCCTCCAGCGTCACCAGGCCGGCGGCTCGGCTCCGCAGGGCCTCCGCTTCCTCTGGCCGGCCCTGGGCCCGCAGAAGACGGATGGCCTCTCGAAAGTGTTGTCGGGCGCCAAGCACATCACCCATCAGCAGGAGAGCCACCGCCAGATTCTGATGGGTCTCCCCGCGGGTGGGCTCCACGGCCAGGGCTTGACGGTAGGCCGCGGCCGCCGACGCCGGATCTCCAGCTCGGCGCAGGCTCAGGCCCAGGTGAAGCCAGCCATGGGGCAGCTCGGGGGCGATCCGGGTCGCCTCCCTGGCGAGGGCCACCGCCTCCCTTGGATCGCCGTTCTCTCGCAGCAGGGCGGCCAGATTGAGACGAGCGGCGAGGGTGAGGCGTGGGTCCAGGGGCAGGGCCAGGGCCTCCCGGTAGAGCGCCTGCGCGGCCCGCGGATCGGCCTTGCTCTGGGCCAGGGCCAGAGGCAGCAGCAGCTCGAAACGCTCGGGGTGGGCCTCCGCCGGACAGTGGGCCAGGCCCCGCTGGAGCAGGGCGATCCCTCGCCCCGGATGGCCGCCGCTGATCTCCAGGCCCCCCAATTTGGCGCAGGTGTAGGGGTCTGTGGGACAACGGCGAAGTTCTGCCTCCATGGCCTCCCGGAGGCGCCGCGCCTTTGCCCCGCGCACAATTCTCTCGGGCCGATACCCCTCATGAAGGAGGGCCGGCTCCGGGCAATGGAGCAGGCGCCAATGGGGTTCCCGGGCCAGCAGGGCCTCCACGCTGTCATCCACCAGGGCGTGATAGGAGCGATTCCAGGCAATCGCCGGGTGTCGTCGGAACAGGCGGCTCACGCTGGAATAAGGCGACTGGAGGGCACCGCACTCCTGGCGCAGCAGGGTGATCAAAAGACCATCGGGCTGGGCCATGGCCTGCCGCAGGGGAGCCATGGCCTCCGGCCGCAGGCGCTCGTCCCCATCCAGCACCAGCACCCAGTCGCCGGACACCCACTCCAGGGCCGCATTGCGGGCGGCGGCGAAATCTCCGGGCCAGGGGAGGTGGTGAACAACGGCGCCAGCGGCCCGGGCGATGGCCACCGTGTCGTCCTCGGAACCGGTGTCCACCACCACCATCTCATCCACAAACCCCCGCACGGAGGCCAGGCAGGCCCCGAGGGTGTCGGCCTCATCGCGCACGATCATGGAGAGGCTGAGGGTCAATCCGTGAATCCCTCCTTCGATTCCGAAACGCTGGCGGCAGGCTCCCCCGGAGCCAGGCCGAGGCGAGCCAGGGCCAGCTCCTGCGCACGCGGCATCTGGCCTGGCGTCCAGACGGCGGGAAGGTCGGCGGGCAGACGGGCCCGCAGGCTCCGCCAGAGGTAGGGACTGCCGTAGACCACAAGCCCCGCCAACCGCCCCTGCCGCACCAACTCCGCGATCCAATCGGCCCAGGGTTCGCTGCCCGCAGCGGTTCCGCGGAAGGGATTGCCGCGCACGAACAGCTGAAGCAGCACCGGTTCCTCGCCCCAACCCGCCCGGGTCCAGGGGAGAAACGACGTGGCGGACCCCGCCTCTGGCTCCCCCGAATCCCTCCAGGAGGTGTGACGATCGAGCACCCGAGGGCGGAAGCCCAGCCTCTCGGGGAGGACCAGGGCTGGCGCGGTGGGCGACAGGAAGGGGCAACCCAACGGGTCGTCGACCCGCACCAGAGCCAGGCCCTGCTCCCCCGCCCGGGGCCGTGCGACCTTGCCCCCCTGCCCCTCCATGCTGCGGCTGAGGAGTTCATCGGCGAGGGCTTGATCCTCGGGGGCGGGGCCATCGGTGAGGGGGCCCAGGGGCTGGCCGGGATCGCGACCCAGGGGATCCGGGTCCCCCAGGGTGCGGGCCAGAGCCCCATGGCGACGATCCAAAGAGCGCCGCAGACGCTCCTCGCTGAGCCGCCCCGCGTCCACGGCGGCCAGAATGGCTTCGATCGCTTCCCGGGGATCCGCCGGCATCAACACCAGGTCGGCCCCGGCCTCCAGGGCCAGCACGGCCGCCTCCCCGGGGCCATGGTGGGCGGCAATGGCTTCCATCACCAGGGCGTCGGTCACCACCAGGCCATCGAAGCCGAGGTCCTGGCGCAACAGCTGGGTGAGCACGGCCGCCGAGAGGGTGGCTGGGCGGTGGGGATCGAATTCGGGCAGCAGAAGATGGGCGGTCATCAGCGAGGCCACGCCGCTGCTGATCGCCCGTTGGAAGGGGGGGAGCTCAATGGCGTTCAGCCGCTCCCGGTTGTGGGGCAGCACGGGCAGATCGAGATGGGAATCGGCGCTGGTGTCACCATGACCCGGGAAATGCTTGGCGCAGGCCAGCACTCCCTCGCTCTGCACGCCAGTGATGAAAGCGGCGGCAAGCTCCGCCACCACACCGGGCGCCTCCCCCCAGGCGCGGACATTGATGACAGGGTTGGCCGGGTTGTTGTTCACATCACAGACCGGCCCCAGCACCCAGTTGAGACCGAGGGCGCGGGCCTCCCTCCCGGTGCAGCGTCCGTAGCGCTCCGCCAGGGCGCGGGCGGCCTCGGGATCACGGCCATGCAACAGGCCCACCCCGAGCGGCGGCGGCAACCAGCTGGCACCGGCGAAGCGCTGCCCCACCCCCTCCTCCACATCGGCGCACAGAAGCAGGGGCTGCTCGCTCCAGGAGGCGAGTTGCCGGGTGCGCAGCCGCAGCTCCGCAGCCGTGCCCCCGAGGAGGATCACTCCACCCACGCCCTCCTTCAACAGCTTCCGGAGGGTGCTGTTGTCGTGCTCCCAGCGGGGATAGCCCCGTTGGCCGTCGGCGAGATGGCCGCTCGCCCGCACCACCAGCAGGCTCGCCACCCACCGGCGCAGCTCACTCCGGGGGATGGTCGCTGACATCGACATCGGCGGGGACGGAGGGAGGGGGGGGCGCGAGCAGGGCAGCGTCTTGGTTCTCGGGAGTGGCTTCACCCTCAGGGGGGACCTCTCCCTCCTGGCGCAGAAGCCGCTCACGCTCCAACTGCTGCAACAGCCCGAGCACGGCGGTGCCGCGCTCCAGCCCGCGGTCGAGGAGGAAGACCAACTCGGGGATGCGCCGCAGCCGCATCCGGCGCCCCAGTTCCCCGCGCACGAAGGGCGTGGCGGCCTTGAGGCCTTCCAGAGCCTGCCGCTGCTGTTCTTCGGTTCCGTAAACGCTGACAAAAATCTTGCTGTGCTGGAGGTCGCCCGCCACCTCCACCCGGGTGATGCTGACCATGCCCTGATGGACACGGGCGTCGCGAATGCCCGTGTTGAGCAGCTCACTGATCTCCCGACGAATCAACGAGCCCAACCGCTCCACCCTTCGGCCCTGTGCCATGGCTATGCCAGTGGTGCTGGTGCCACCATCGCACGCAGCACCAACAGCAGGCAGAGAAGGCCGCTCACGAGGGCTCCCACCAGCGCCACCGCAGTGACGGGCGGCACGGTGCGCCCCGCCAGGGGCTGCACGAGCGTTTGCAGGATGCCCAGGGAAAAGGCGATCAGATAGCGCGGGTAGCGGAGCACGTTCCGCAGAAACTCCCTCATCGCGGGGCATCCCCTCCACAGGCCTGCTGGCTACTCTGCCGCCGTGACGCCCGCCGACGAGGCCAGAATGTTGGAATTGCATCAGTTCAAGCACTCCGCCTTTTGCGAAAAGGCGCGCCTCGTCTTGGCGGCCAAGGGGCTGGAGGCGAAGCTGGTGGAGGTGGTTCCAGGCGTGGGCCAGCTCGAGATCTTCCGCCTCTCCGGGCAGCGGCAGGTGCCGGTGCTGGTGGATGGCGGCGAGGTGATCGCCGATTCCACCGAGATCGCCCTGCACCTGGAGCAGCGCCATCCCCTGCCCGCCCTTCTCCCCCGGGATCCCGAGGAGCGGGCACGGGTGTTGCTCCTGGAGGATTGGGCTGACACCGCTCTGGCGACCCGATGCCGCCGGGCCTTGCTGCAGGCGGCCGCCGGGAACGCGACACTGCGGTCGGCGCTGCTGCCGGAAGCCACCCCTCCCTCGTTGCGCCAACTGGTGAACGTTTTGCCAGGGAGCCTGATCGCTCCCCTCAGCGACACCCTGACCAGCCTGGTGGCGCCCCAGGAGGCCCGACAACTCCACCGCGACCTCGAACAGCTCAGCCAGCTTGTGGCGACGCGCGCCCATCTGGTGGGATCCCAGCTCAGCCTGGCCGACCTGGCCGTGGTGGCCCAACTTTCGCTGCTCCGTTTTCCCGCCACCGCCGAACCGCCCATCGCCGGGGAAGGGGTCAGCGGCATCGCCGACAATCCTCTGTTTCAACCCCTGTTCCGGTGGCGTGACGGGATCCTGGCCTCCCTGGGCGGCCGAGCGACGCCATGAGCGATCCCCTGCTGCGCGCCATGGACCACTATGTGGTTCTGGAACCGGGAGGCGAGGAGGCCATCCTCAGCGCCAGCGACACACGCGTCTGGCTCGCCCGCCATCTCTCCGCCCTTCCCTGCCCTCCCGCTGATCTGGCCCACCTGCGCACACTGGACGCCCGGGTGGAGCGGCTGCTGGAAACGGCCTGCGAGCTCGAATTGGAGCCTGGAATCGCGATTCAGTGGTTTGCGGTGCGGCTGGAGCGTCCTGAGGCGCCCGGCTGATGGTTGTTCAAGAGGCACCCCCTTGTGGCAAGCCATCCGCGGCGGGATCGAGGACGACCTCATTGAGCGATGTGGCCTGACGGCCATCGGAGAGGTGGAGCGTGATCCCTTCTTCGGGAGCCTGGGCGCCCTCCCGCAGGAGGGATGGCAAGGCCTCCAACACGCGGTTGGCCACCCCTTCCGGCGAGTCCAGGCCCTGACGCACGTGCAGATCCGCTTGGGCGTAGAGCGGACGCCTTTGCTCCAGCAATTGCCGCAGGCGATCTTCCGGATCCGGAGCGTCCAGAAGGGGGCGGGGAGTGGGGTCGGCCCGGAGGCGCTGAAGCAGCACAGCTTCTGGAGCATCCAGCCAAATCACCACGCCTTGGTGGAGGTGGCCCCAGTTCACCGGCCGGGTCACCACGCCGCCTCCGGTGGCCACCACCAGGGAGTGCCACTGGGCCAGCTCGTTGAGCACGGCGGTTTCGAGGGCCCGGAAGCCCTCCTCCCCGTCTTCGGCGAAGATCCGGGGAATGGTGCGCCCCGCGCTCCGTTCCAGAGCGGTGTCGACATCGATGAAGCGATAGCCCAGGGCCCGGGCCAGCGGGCGGGCCACCGCGCTTTTGCCGGCGCCCATCATGCCCACCAGATAAAGATTGAGTCCGCGCAATCTCTGCGCCAGTTCAGCGGGGGCGACGGTTGGCATGGGAGCCCGGGGCGGCAAGCAGGTTCTTAGGATGCACCCGCCATCGGAGTTCGTCATGACGCCCGCCGGTTTGACGCTGCCGGCCGAGGTGGCGCCACCGATCCCTCCCGCTTCTGCGACAAGCCATGCCCCCCATGGCCGCGGCCGTGCCTGTGTGATCACACGGCGTGCTTGCTTCAGCGCCAGCCACTTCTACGGCCTGCCGGAGCTCAACGATGAGGAGAATCGGGCCCGTTTCGGACTCTGCAGCCTCGAACCCGGGCATGGACACAATTACGAGTTGGTCGTCGCGATGGCCGGTCCCCTGGATGCGGACGGCATGGTGCTCAACTTGTCCGAGGTCAAGCACGCGATCCGCCGGGAGGTGGTTGATCCCCTTGATTTTCGCTGTCTGAACGGCCTCTGGCCAGAGTTTGATCTCAGCCGGCCCGAGGGTCGCCTTCCCACCACGGAAGTCCTCGCTCTGGCCATCCGCGACAGACTCCGACCCCATCTGCCGGTCATCGCCATCCGGCTGTACGAACACCCTGATCTCTGGGCCGATGTGCTCAGTGGTCCTGCCAACCATCCCATGGAAGCCTTTCTCTCCATCCGCACCCATTTCGCCGCCGCCCATCGCCTGGCTCGGGAAGAGCTGAGCCAGGCGGAAAACGAGGCCATCTATGGCAAGTGCGCCCGCGTTCACGGTCACGGCCACAACTACTTGTTGGAGGTCACGGTGCGGGGGCGGATCCAGGAGCGCACCGGGATGGTGTGTGACCTCGGGGCCCTGCAGAAGGCGGTTCAGGATCTGGTGGTGGAGCCCTTTGATCACACCTTCCTCAACAAAGACATTCCCCACTTCGCTGGCTGCGTGCCAACGGCGGAGAACATCGCCCTGCACATCGCCGATCTGCTGAACGAACCCATCGCCGCCCTCGGGGCTCGGCTGCACAAGGTGCGTCTGCAGGAAAGCCCCAACAACGCGGCCGAGGTCTTCGCCGAAACCGCCCTGCTCGGCATGGTGCCTGCGGCCATGGACACCCTGGTCGCGTCCTGAGGTTTGACCCGCCCCCGAGTGCGTCTGGTGTTGGCAGTGAGTCTTGACGGCCGCTTGGCTCCTGCCGAGGGCGGAGCGGCCCAGCTGGGGGGAGCGGGCGACCGGCGGGTGTTGGAGATGGCCCTCTGCCAGGCCGATGCCGTGCTTCTTGGAGCGGAAACCCTGCGCCTCCACGGCACCAGCTGCCTCATCCATCACCCCGATCTCCTGGGGGAGCGTCACAGCAGGGGCCTGCCCCCCCAACCCCCTGTGGTGGTCTGGAGCCGCTCGGGCCGCTTCTCTCCACGGCTGCCCTTCTTCCAGCAACCCTTCGAGCGCTGGCTGCTCTTGTCGTCCACCACATCCCCGGGCGCGGCGGCCCCGGGCTTTGATCGCGTTGTGCCCTTCGTGGACTGGCCCGCAACCTTGAGCTGTTTCGCCTCCCACGGATTTGGGAGCCTGGTGGTGCTGGGGGGCGCCCAACTGGCGGGGGCCCTGGTGGCGGCCCGGGTCCTGGATGAGTTGCAACTCACCCTCTGCCCCACGCTCCTGGGGGGAAGCCATGGTTGGCTCCCGGCCGATGCGCTCGGCGATCCCGCGACCTCCTGGATCCTGGACCGGACAGAAGCCCTGCCAGGGGGGGAACTTCTGGTGTTCTACGCGCGGCGGGAGGCGAATGGAAGCATGGCCTAGGGCAGGTCGGGAGGCCTGCCGGGAGAGAGGCTGCCCAGGGTGCCGAAGCGCCGGGCCAGATCCCGCAGGGGAACATCGCGCAGACTGTCCACCGGCAGGCCGAGGAGCCGGGCCAGACAGCGCTTGACCACCACTTCACTGTCATCTCCGAAACGGCCGCCGACCATTTCCGTGAGCACCCCGAGACCTCGGCCCGTGCGATCGGTTTCTTCGATCAGACACCGGCTGGTGGGTGCTGCCAGCTTGCGACAGGGATCCTGGAGGCTGGATCCCAGGCTGGGGGAACCGACGGAAGCCGCCTGCACGCAGATCTCCGCGAGCCTGGATTCCAGCTGGGGACGCATCAGTTGCAACACGGGCATGAGCAGGCCAGCCGAGGCCGGCAGCGCCAGGCCGGCGACGAGGCCGCTGGCGAGCAGGGCAGAACGAAAACACCGGGCCCGGGGCCTGATGGAGAGAAGCCTCATGGCTGGGTGGAAGAGGACAGCGGGGGGCAGGTCATCAAAGCAGCGAGAGGGGGGAGGCGTTGCTTAGTTTTGCGCCTCTGGCTGGCTGACGGAGGGTTTGGGCATGGCAGCTCTGCGGGCGCACTGGCATCAGGGGATGACGGAGATCCCGGAGGAGGCCCACGAGGCTTTGTGGCGACAGTCCACCCCGGTGGGCATGGAGCCCCTGCCCTTCTTCTCCTGGAACTGGCTGCACGCCCTGGAGGCCAGCGGGAGCATCGTGCCGGCTCAAGGATGGCAACCCTGCCATCTGGGCCTCTGGCGCGACGAGACCCTTGTGGCCTTGGCCCCGCTTTATCTCAAGGGACACAGCTATGGGGAGTTCGTGTTTGACCAATCCTTCGCGCGGCTGGCGAGCCAGCTCGGCTTGCGCTACTACCCGAAGCTGGTGGGCATGAGTCCCCTGAGTCCAGTGGAGGGCTATCGCTTCTTGATCCGGGCCGATGAGGATCAGGGGGCCCTGATGGATGAGCTGTTCCGCCAGCTGGAGGCCTTCTGCGCCCGTCAGCGGCTGCTGAGCTGCAATCTGCTCTATCTCGATCCCTCGTTCGCCGAAGCGGCGCGAGAGCGGGGCTGGTCGCTCTGGCTGAACGAGCAGAGCGAATGGAGCAATCCAGGCTTTGCCAACTTTGACGACTATCTCGCCACGTTCAATGCCAATCAGCGCCGCAACATCCGGCGTGAACGGCAGGCCGTCGCCGCAGCGGGACTGCGGGTCACCCCCCTCAGCGGTGAAGCCATCCCGGCCCCTCTGCTGGCGCGCATGCACGATTTCTATGCGCAACATTGCAGTCGCTGGGGCATCTGGGGCAGCAAATATCTCCATGCCGATTTTTTCAGCGCCGCCGCCGAACATCTGCGCGCCAATCTGGTGCTCTTCAGCGCCCACAGAGGCGATCCCCTCTCCCCTGAGGCCATGGCCTTCTGCGTGCACAATGGACAACAGCTCTGGGGGCGCTACTGGGGCAGTGATGTGGAGGTCCAGCACCTGCACTTTGAGGTCTGTTATTACGCGCCCCTGGAGTGGGCGATTGCCCGGGGCCTGAAGCACTTCGATCCTGGAGCCGGAGGCAGCCACAAGAAGCGCCGTGGATTCCTTGCCAAACCTCGGCTGAGCGCCCACCGGTGGTTCGAGCCTCGCTTCGCGGCCATCCTGAACGACTGGCTGCCCGGCGCCAACGAGCAGATGCGGGAGGAGATCGCGGCAATCAACGCCGATCTGCCATTCACCGCCACATACGATCCTCCCACCCTGGAACGGGCAGCATCGCCCCTAGACCAACCATGAACCAACTCCACCCGACCCCCGGCCAGGAGGAGCCGACGCCTTCCGGCCGCCACAGCCGTCAGACCCTGGATGAAGGGCTGTCCCAACGGTTCATTGCCCTTGATCCCGCCGGCTACTTTCTGATCCGCGTGGATGCCGGCAAGCAGGAGTTGGTGGCGGAGCACTACGGCAACACCATCAACGCGGAGGGCCTGGCCACGGACACGGAAACCGGAGAGGTGATTCGCTGTCAGGGTGCCGGACCGCGGTCGCCTCTGGCGGAATATCGCGGTCGCACGGCGAAAGAATTGGGGATGCGTCTGACCGAGGGGGAAGGGCCTTTCCCGCTGAGCCGACTCGACCATGCGCTCTATCTCGGGAGGGAATTGCAGAAAGCAGAACGGTGCTTGGAGACGGGGGAGGCATACGTTCAGGATTGAATGCTCCTGGCGGCGACAGATCACCTGCCCGTCCATTCCCTGCCGATCGTCTAGGCAGACAGAAGCTCTCTCGGATCTGAAACCACTTCGGGCTGAGGATCCGGGGGAAGGAGGGCGAGCTGCTGCTCGATTTCTCGTTTCACCACAGCGCGATATTCCTGAAAGTGCTCATTGTGAGCCAGGGTGACGAGAAACTGTTCAAAATTCTGCGGATTGGCCCGAGCGATCGTGATGAGCGAGCTCCAGAAACGCCATCGGGTGTCGCGCACAACCCCCTGCCTCCAAACCACAATGGCGAGGGCCCGCACATCGGTCCAGGTCGGCAAGGATGGCTTGCCCAAAGCAGAAGGCACAAAAGCTTGCCAGCGAGGACGTCCCATTTTCAGGTAGTAATGCTTGACACGATCAATATAGGCATTTGGCTCATACAAGCTACAAAAAGCATCAACATACTCCTGGGCGATGTCGCGAATGGGTCGCGTGGGCTTGAAGTTCAACAGGTTGGTCTGGTTGACACCTTTGGCATCTGCGCGCTCCTGTATCAAGCGGCCTTCCTTCTCCAGACGATGCCAAAGACCTGTGTTGGGGAGGGCCTGAAGCATGCCCATCATGGCCGCCGGGATGCCTGTTCTGCTCACAAAATGAACGATGCGGTCTCCAGCCCCCCGTTTCTCCCCGTCAAACCCGATGATGAATCCAGCCATCACGCGGATCCCGTAAGAGGTGATCTTGTCCACCGACTCTTCCAGCGATGTGCGCGTGTTCTGCAACTTCTTGGCTGTTTCCAGACTGGATTCATCCGGTGTTTCTATTCCCAGAAACACGCTGTCAAAGCGAGATTCGGCCATCATCTGCATCAATTCTTCATCACCGGCAAGATCAACGGAGGCTTCGGTGGCAAAACTGAAGGGATATCGATGTTCAATCTGACATTGATTTAACAATGGAAAGAGAAGCTTGGCATTAAGCTTGTTGCCTATGAAGTTGTCGTCCACAAGAAAGATGGAGCGTCTCCAGCCAAGTTCATAGAGGCGCTGCAGTTCGGCAACGAGTTGTTCTGGTGTTTTCGTTCGCGACTTTCGACCATACAAAACAATGATGTCACAGAATTCACATTGGAACGGGCAGCCCCTGGAAAACTGCACCGACATGGAGTCGTAAGCAGAGAAGTCCAACAGGTCAAAGCGGGGCACCGGAGTCGAGGTGACATCCGGTTTATCCCCATTGGCACTGAAGGTTCCCTGCCGTTCCCCACGCGTGATGGCTTCCACGAACAGGGGCAGAGTGATTTCACCCTCATCCAGAATCTTGAAGTCGGCCAGTTTCAACTCGGGTGCATCGGGTGTCGAACTGGCGAAAGGCCCCCCTACCGCCACGGGCAACCCCCGACTCTTGGCACGGGCAATTTGCTCAGCCATGTCGGCTTTCTGCACGATCATGCCGGAAATCACCACCAACTCAGCCCAGTTCCACTCGTCCTCCGTGACCTCGCGCACGTTGCGATCCACCAACTTCATCTCCCAGACCTGGGGGAGCAGGGCCGCAACGGTCACCAACCCCAGCGGCGGCAACAAAACTTTACGATCCACAAGCTCCAGGATCTTCTCGTAGCTCCAGAACGTTTTGGGGAATTCCGGATAGAGCAGGAGAGTACGCATGGAAGACAGCGGGGAAAAGGGGTATGGAGCGGCCTGCGCGGCCGGCTGAAGTGGGAGAACCATAGTTGGTCTGGCCGCCGTTCGGCCAAAGGAACAGGTTCCGGGGTGGCTGCCATCTGCTCTAATGGATCATGTTTTGATCAAAGCACCATGGCGGCGGCTTATTACCTGGCTCTGGTTGGTGGCGGACTGGCTGCTGCCTATGTGCTCACCGTGCTTCTGAAGGGAATCCGGCTGATCTGAGCCGCATCCCCCCCCGGCGCGTCAGCTCCGCGATCCCCAGGGCCAACCCAAGGCTTCCCAGAATCCCGATGGTTGATGCCATCCCGACGGTTCTCGTCAGGCCGGCGGCCAGCAACCCGCTGAATCCACCGCCGCCCAGGAAGGCAATCTGGCCCAATCCAGCCATGCGCCCCCGCAGTCCCATCGGGGCTCCCACCTGCGCCATCAGATTCACGCCACTGAGAAGGGTGGCCGTTCCTGCCCCGATGAGAAAACTCATCGCCAGGCCGAGGGGAAGGCTCCAAGCGGCTTCCTGCCGCAGAACCAGAGCCATGCCGACCTGGGCCACGGCCGTCAGCACCACGCTGGTTCCCATCAAGAGGGCCGGCCGTTGAGAGAGCCAGGTGCTGTTGCGTTGCAAAACAACGCCCCCCGAGAGGCTCCCGGCGGCGATCACGCTTGTGAACAGGCCCAGCGCCTGGGGGGTTGGTCCAACCACGGCAGCGGCCATCAGGGGAGCCAGTCCGGGGTGGAAGAACACCAGCAGACAGGCCAGGCCCGCGAAGCGGATCACATGACGCAGAACCGGCCCACATTCTCTCCAGGCGGCCCCCAGAGAAACGTTCACGTTCGCCGCGACGGGGTGCAGCTCCAGTTCGCGATGGGGCTGCAGCACCCACAGCAACGTGGCAATCGGCCCGAGAAAGGTGGCGGCATCCATGACCAGGGCCAGGATGGGGCCGGTCAGAGCCAGCAGCCAGCCCCCCAGGGGCGGTCCCAGCAACTTGCCAACATTGAAGACAATCGAAAAGCTGGTGAGGTAGCCAGGCAGATCCTCTGAGCGGTCCACCAAAAGAGCGGTGTATTTGTTGCGAGCCGTCAGTTCATAGGTGCTGGCCACTCCGCCAAGAAGGGTGCTCAGCAGAATGCCCGCCACCTGGAGGGGCCCCCGCGGAAGACCCATCGCCAAAGCAGCCAGGGAGGCGCAGGCGAGCAGGGCCCATTGCGCACGGATGAGGACCCATTCCGAGCCAACCCGGTCCGTGAGGACACCCGCCGTTCCACTCACCAACAGGCTGGGCAAGGAGAGAGCCGCGAAGTGGAGGGCCAGCAAGAGGGGATCGCCGGTGCCATCCAGCAGGATCCACCCTTTCACCGTCAAACCGGCGAAGGAGCCCACCGTGCTCAACCCGGAGGCCACCAGGAACACACTCCGCTGACGCTGGCGCAGCCAGGCCAGTCCTGGAACCGAAGGCACCGAGCGGGTCAACCGAGATCGGGCCGATTTTGACGGGCTTGCCGCACAAGGGCCTCGGCGCCGATGATCTCGCCTTCCAGGTCATAGGTGTGGGCAGCCGTCAGGAGAACCGGCACCATCTGCCCCGGTGCCGCGATCCATCCACCGGGGCCAGGATTCACTCTCACTTCTCCATCCACGTCTGGAGCAAAGCGGGCGCAACGACCGATCATGGCTCCCGTCCCGGGATGCACCTGTTCGATCAACACATCCACGATCGCGCCCACGCAGGCCCCATTGCGGGCGGCCGCGATCGGCTGCTGAAGCGCCATCAGCCGATCCCGGCGTTCGCGGGCCACCGTTGGCGGCACCGGATCGGGAAGAGTGGCCGCTGGTGTCCCCTCCTCCGGGGAGAAGGTGAACACGCCCACATGGTCAAAGCGCTGCTCTGCGACGAAGTCGAGCAGATGCTGGAAGTGCGCTTCCGTTTCACCGGGATAGCCCACGATGAACGTGGTGCGCACCACCGCTTCGGGCAGCTGCTCGCGCACCCGGGTCAGCACCCCCGCCGTGCCGTCCGCCTGCCAGGGGCGATTCATGGCTCGCAGGATGTCGGGATGGCTGTGCTGCAGGGGCAGATCCAGATAGGGCACCACATTGGGCACCTCACGGAAGGCCGCCAGCACCTCGGGAGTGAGGCCTGTGGGATAGGCGTAGTGCACACGGATCCAGGGAATCTCCACCTCGCCGAGTTCGCGCAGGAGCGTGGCGAGCTGGGGCTTGCCATGGAGATCCAAACCGTAGTTGGTGGTGATCTGGCTGATGAGGATCAGTTCCTTCACGCCCTGGGCGGCAAGGGCCCGGGCCTCCGCCACGAGGGACGCCATGGATCGGGAGCGCTGATCCCCGCGCAGCTTGGGGATGATGCAAAAGGCACAGCGGTAGTCACAGCCCTCGGCCACCTTCAGGTAGGCCACAGCCTCACTGGTGGTTCTGTAGCGCGGTACGGAATCGTCCGCGATGTAGGTGGGCACCGCACTCACCTGGTTCACCCGTTCGCCGGCTTCCACCCGGCGCAGAACGCTGACGATGTGCTGATAGTCGCCGGTGCCCACGATCGCCCTGGCTTCTGGCAGGGCGGCCAGCAGATCCTCCTGAAAATGCTGCGCCAGACAACCGGCAATGATGATCTGCTTGCCCTGCTCGGCCAACTCCACCAGGGTGCGCACCGATTCCTGACGGGCGTCCTGGATGAAGCTGCAAGTGTTCACCACCACCACAGCGGCCTCCTGTTCATCCGCGCTGACGCCGTAGCCGGCTTCCGCCAGCAGGCCCAGCATGTGTTCGGTGTCAACCCGATTCTTTTCGCAACCCAAGTGCGCAAAGGCAACGGTGGGTCTGCTCCTGTCGGACCGGGAGGGCATGGAAGCGGTGAGAAGGCGACCTCTCCACCCTATGGAAGCGCGGGATCACTGTCAGACTTCACGGGCCTGTCCCGATCCACCCGTGACGTCCACCCGTCTTGCCAGCCGCCCGAGCAGTCGTCGCCGGGGGGATCCCGGACGCCGCTGGGCTCGCTTGACGATGGCCGTGCTGGCGACCATTGGCGTTCTGGACACCGGATCGATCACCCTCCATCGCTGGGGCCTGCTCGGCCCGCTGCTGTGCCCCGGAGGATCCGAGGGGTGCGACAAGGTGCTCAGCAGCCCCTGGGGAACGCTCCTGGGCCAACCGCTTTCGTTGTTCGGCCTGCTCGCTTATCTGTCGGTGTTGCTGCTGGCCCTGTTGCCCCTGCTTCTGAAGGGTGAATCCCGAGCTGAATTGCATCAAAGAAGCTGGTGGGCTCTCTTTCTGCTCAGTACGGGGATGGCGATCTTCAGCATTGTGCTGGTGGGGGTGATGATCTTCAAGATCAAGGCCATCTGCGCATTCTGTTTGTTGTCAGCCGCCATCTCCCTGGCCTTGATGGTGTTGGCGATCGTGGGTGGGGAATGGGCCGAACCCGGCCAATTGATCTTTCGCGGCATCCTGATTGGCCTGGCGGTGCTGGTGTTCGGCATTGGTTGGGCCACGGCCCTGGAGCGGCCGGAAAGGGGCATCAGCAAGGGCATGGCCCCCCCGGTCACCGCTCCAAGCTCCCCGGCGGCGATTGCGTTGGCCAAACACCTCACCGCGCGAGGAGCGGTGCTCTACACGGCCTATTGGTGTCCCCATTGCCATGAGCAGAAGGAACTCTTCGGCAAGGAGGCCACGGCAGAATTGAAGGTGGTGGAGTGTGCGCCCGATGGCCAGAACAGCCAGGCCGCCCTCTGCAAAGCCAAACAAATCCAGGGATTTCCCAGCTGGGAGATCAACGGCACCATTGATTCCGGCGTGAAGCCTTTGGCCAAGCTGGCCGCCCTCTCCGGCTACAAGGGCCCCAACGGGTTCTGATCACCTCTGGGGGGATGCGCCCCCCCCCCCGTCCACGGGAGCGGTGTGGATGGCCATGCCCCTCTGCTGCACACTGTGGCGCTGCCAGAAGGGTTGGGGCAGGGGCATGTCAGTGCGGAAATGACCGCCGCGACTCTCCTCGCGAAACAGGGCGGCCTCCATCAGAAGCTCTGCCAAAACCAACCGCTGCCTGAGCTCATGGAGCCACAACAAGGTGGTCGCTTGATGGTCCTGCAGGCGAAGGCACGCTTCTGGAGCCTGGCGACGCACACCTTGCCAGAGGGGATCGTTCTCGCAGGCCTGCCGTTGGCAGCGCACCGCAGGCAGAGCCTCCCGGATCGCAACCCCTTGTCGTTCCACCCCAGCCACCTGCCAACACAGTTGCCGCAAGCGTTCCACCCGCCGCTGGAGGGCTTCCACCGTGGCCAAGGGCGGCGAGGGCGCCGGCAGCGGCCGATCCAACATCCGCTGGGCTGTTGCTGAAGTGGAGAGCGGCCCCTCGGCCGGAAGGGCCAATCCGGCCAGCTGGCGGGCAAACACCAGACACTCCATCAAGGAATTGCTTGCCAACCGATTGGCTCCGTGCACGCCCGTACAGGCCACTTCCCCCACCGCATGGAGGCCAGGCAAGGTCGTGGCGGCCTGCAGGTCTGTTTGCACCCCACCCATCCAGTAGTGGGCGGCGGGAGCGACCGGAACCGGCGCTGTGGCGGGCTGGAGACCCAACTCCAGACAGCGGCCCAAGATGGTGGGGAACTGGCGCTCCAAGCGCTTTTTTCCAACAGGGCTCAGATCCAGCCAGAGATGGTCCACCCCCTGGGCACGCATGCAGCGGGCCAGGGCCCGACTCACCTGATCTCTGGGAGCCAGATCCCCCCCCTCGAGATGGCCCACGGGACTTTCTCCCCTGGCATCCCGCAGTCGTGCCCCCTCACCCCGAACCGCCTCACTGATCAGGAAATGGGGGGCCCCTGGCAGCATCAAGGCCGTGGGATGAAACTGCACGAATTCCAGATCGCGGATTCGGGCTCCGGCATCCCAAGCCATCACAACGCCATCTCCTGTGGCTTGGCCGGGATTGGTGGTGTGCGAAAACAGGTGGCCACCACCACCCGAGGCGAGGATCACAGCGCGGGACCGCAACCAGCGCAGGTGACCATGCTCCAGCACTTGGAGGCCCACACACCGCCCATCCTCCACCCAGAGCTGCAGGGCGGGAACCCCGTGACACCGTTCCAGGCCGGGGCGATCCTGCACGTGCCGTTCGAGGGCCTCCACCAGGGCTCCGCCCGTACGGTCTTGAGCGTGCAGAACGCGCCTGTGGCTGTGGGCGGCCTCAAGGGTGGTGCTCAGGTGGCCGTTCTCTCGGTCGAAGGCCATGCCCAGAGCCAGGAGCCGCTCCACACAAGCGGGAGCTTGACGCACAAGCAGGGAAACGGCCTGATGATCACACAAGCCGGCCCCAGCCCGAAGCGTGTCGGTGATGTGACTCTCCGCACTGTCTTCGGGCCGGGTGACGGCGGCAATCCCCCCTTGGGCCCAGCGACTCGCGGAGCGCGGGCTCAACTGCTTGCTGAGGAGCAGAACGCGCAGGTCCCCGGGGAGTTCGAGACAGGTCATCAGCCCGGCGGCTCCGCTGCCCACAACCACCACATCCCATTGCGGCGCCAACAACGAGGCCATAGGCATCCAGCTCTGCCCTGAGCCTATGGGAACGAAATGCCACGGTTCTGGGTGAAGGGTGGCGAGGCCATCAAGGACGTTGGCCCTCCCCATCACTTGACGGGGGCACATCCACAGCTTCCACATCGATGGTCACGTTCCCGGCTTCGAGGATGTCGGCCGCACGGTCGGTCCAAGGACGGTTCGAAGGATGGGCGTCTGTGTCCGTCAATGGGGCGCCGCAGGCGGGGCAAGCCGCATTGCCGAAGCTTGTGATGCCACAGATCGCGCAGGATTTGAGGCGAGACTTCAGGGCCTGCCAGGCCAGAAAACCGGCACCAGCGGCGAGCAAGGGGAGGAGGAGAAACAACAGGGTGACGCCTCCGATCACATCCAACAGCAGACGACCGGCGGTGCCTGGAACCAGCAGAAGGACGGCGGCCAGGGCCACCCAGAACCAGGGGAAGGAAGACCGTTGCATTCAGCGTTGGAATCGAGGGTGACGCTCCATCCAGCGCTCACAGGCGGCCAGCGCTTCGATGCCCGCCCATCCCAGCAGGAGGGTGACCACGACCCAGAGGATGACTCCTCCCAGAAGCACCACCAGGGGGATCAATGTCAAGGCCGCGAAGGCACTCAACACGAGGAGACCCACGGCGGCACTGACCAGGAGGAGGCTCGTCGGAAGGGGAGGCAGGGCGAGGGGAGCCCACAGGCGGGGACGTGACACGGATGCTCCATCAACGTCTCCTCATCTTGACTGTGAAGCGGGGGAATCCGGTAGGAGAGAGAGTGCGGATGGCCCTCCGCGCCGCGAGCCTGCGATCGTCACACTCAGACATTGTCCGAAATAAAGGATCACGCCGACCAACCAGAGCCAGAACATGAGCAAGAGGATGCCCCCAATAACGCCATAGGCTTGAAAACGCAACCCCATCAAGAAAAGGAGCCTCCCCAGGAGGATTGTGAGACTGGTGGACACCAGGCTGATCAGTAGCGCTCCAGGAACCAGAGGTCGCCAGGGCACACGCCTTGATGGCAACAACCAGAGCAAAACCATCACGGAAAGGAAACCAAGAAGACCGGACAGAAGTAGATCTGCGCCAGCAGAGAATCTCCCGAGGAAGGCGTAGCGAGGGGACAGAACGTGGGACAGCCAGTTTCTGAGCAAGCTAGACCCCAGAACACGGATATTACCAATCAGCTGATCAAGAATCAACAAGGGTCCCACAAGAAACAGGATCAACAGTGATTTCATCCGCAGCCAGAGGAAACGCTGCACGACCCGCAGCCAAGATAAAGACTCCAAGCCGAAAGGCCGATTCCACCACAAACGATCGGCACCTCTCTGAAGGGTGAGATAGATGTTATTGGCATTCCACAACAACAAAAACACCCCGACGATTCCTGCACCAAAGCCCTGGCGCACAAAACGCGAGAGGGCATCTTCAAAGATCGGAGTGGCTTGGCTGGGAATGATTTGTGAAAGGACAACCCGCACTCGCTCCAGCAAGGCATCATCGCGGCCAAGAAGTCGCGATGCAAAGGCGAGGGCAATCAGCAAAGCAGGGAAAAAAGACTGGAGCGTATGAAAAGCAAAAGCCGCACTGAGATCAATACAATCACAACGCAACCAAAGCAAGTAGGCGCGCCAGAATACCCGCAAACGTCGAGCCAAGGAAAGACGCATATCCCTGTGAAGCGGTCCAGACGCCTGTCAGAGTAATGCCGGCTTAGAGACCAATGAAGCGCCCCCTTCATTCCCCGCCTGACAGGGAGCGTCCAAAGGATGCCAACAAAAAAAGCCACCATAGGGGTGGCTTTCAAGATCAGAAAGGAAAATTTTTATCCTGGCATCGTGCTATTTTCGCAAGGTGCTGCCACCTGACTATCGTCGCCGCTG
>JBKDTB010000050.1:0-2669 GCA_046340515.1 Cyanobacteriota bacterium
GTGTGTCCCGGCGACGTGGAGATGAGCTTTGTGGAACACCTGGAGGAGCTCCGTCGGCGCCTCCTGCGCAGCCTCCTGGTGCTCCTGCTGGCGGCGGCGGGGGCTGTGGTGGCGGTGCGCCCCCTGGTGCGGCTGCTGGAGCAACCCGCGGCGGGCATCCACTTCCTGCAACTCGCCCCCGGCGAATTCTTCTTCGTTTCCCTCAAGGTGGCCGGCTACGCGGGCCTGGTGCTCGCCCTGCCCTGGTGGTTGTTCGAGGGGCTGGCGTTCGTGCTGCCCGGTCTCACCCGGCGGGAGCGGCGTTTGCTGGCGCCGGCGGTGGCGGGCTCCAGCGTGCTCTTCTTCGCCGGCCTGGCCTTCGCCTGGTGGGCCCTGGTGCCCGCCGCCCTGCGTTTTCTGGTGAGCTACGGGGCGGATGTGGTGGAGCCGTTGTGGTCGATCGAGCGCTATCTGGATTTCGTGTTGCTGTTGATGGTGGCCACGGCTCTGGCCTTCCAGTTGCCTGTGCTGCAGCTGGTGCTCGGCGCCCTTGGGCTGATCGACGCCCGCACCATGCTCGGCGCCTGGCGGTGGGTGGTGCTGGCCAGCGCCCTGGCGGGCGCCGTGTTGACGCCTTCCACCGACCCGATCACGATGCTGCTCCTCTCCGGGGCGATCACCGCGCTCTATCTGGTGGGGGTGGCCCTGGTGGCCCTGGGGCAACCCCGGGCCGGGACCGGACCCTCCGCCAGGGCCTGAGGCCGTGCCTTCCGCGGGGGGCCGGCCTCTTCGCCCTGGCCTCAGAGCAGAAATTCCGTCGCCCGCGCCCCCTGAATCGCCAGTGCCAGCGAGAGGGCACGGCCCATGCGGGGTTTGTCGCGGGTGGTTTGCAGCCAGACGCGCACCTGCTCGGCGGCGCCGAGGTCATTCAGCGTGGCCGCCACCTCCGCCAACCGCTCGCCGTAGCTGCGGGGCGTGAGCGGAAACGACTGCTGTTCCAGGTGGCCCCACATCACCTGAAAGTAGAGACGTCCCTGGCGCCGCACGAGCCGCAGGTCGTAGGACGCCCGCCAACGCTCACGCAGCAGCCCCATCAACTCCGTGGCCGTGAGGGCCACCTCGGACTCGGCCATGGAAGAGGGTCGGAGGGGAACCCATTCTGGGGCGGGTTTCGGGTTGTCGCGCTCCGCCCGCGGGGTTGGGCGGCCGGGTCGCGACCCTGCGAACCATGAAGGCTTCCATCCGAGCGGCCCCGCCGGGCCCGGCGGTGGCCAGGCACAGTTCATAATGGCGGGGCCATGCCTGACGTCTCCGGAACGGCCAGATGACTCAGTTTCCCGCAACTTCCCCTGGTGGTGACGTGCCCGGCATGGGTCGCCGGCAGTTCATGAATCTGCTCACCTTCGGCACCATCACGGGCGTCACCCTTGGAGCGCTCTACCCGGTGGCGAGGTATTTCATCCCCCCCCGGGCGGCAGGCTCCGGTGGTGGCACCACCGCCAAGGATGAGCTGGGCAACACGGTCACCGCCAGCGGCTGGCTCTCCACCCACAAGGAAGGAGATCGCAGCCTGGTCCAGGGGCTGAAGGGCGATCCCACCTATTTGATCGTGGAGGGGCCGGAGGCGATCGGTTCCTATGGCATCAACGCGATCTGCACCCATCTCGGCTGCGTGGTGCCCTGGAACAGCGGCGCCAACAAATTCATGTGTCCCTGCCACGGCAGTCAATACGACGCCACGGGGAAGGTGGTGCGCGGTCCCGCCCCGCTTTCCCTGGCCCTGGCTCACGTCTCTGTGGAGAACGACACGGTCTTCGTCAGCCAATGGACGGAAACCGATTTCCGCACCGGTGATGCCCCCTGGTGGGCCTGACGCTTCCCCGTCCCGCCAACGTTCGCCTCTCCCGCTCGCCCGCTTTCGCCGCTCCCCCCATGCGTCGTTCCCTTCAGGCCGTCCTCGGCTGTTTCGTCTCCCTTTCCCTGGCTCTCGGCGTTCTTCTCGCGGGGGCCAGCCCGAGCTGGGCCTATCCCTTCTGGGCGCAGCAGAACTACGCCACCCCCCGGGAAGCCACCGGCAAGCTGGTGTGCGCCAACTGCCACCTCGCCAAGAAGGCCACCCGCGTGGAGGTGCCCCAGGCCGTCTTCCCCGACACGGTGTTCAAGGCGGAGGTCAAGATTCCCTACGACACCGCCGTGAAACAGGTGTCTGGCGACGGCAGCCCCACCGGTCTGAACGTGGGCGCGGTGGTGATGCTGCCGGAGGGTTTCACCCTGGCGCCGCCGGAACGGCTGAGCGAGGAGCTGAAGGAGGAAACCGCCGGCATCTACTACACCCAATACAGCGACAGCCAACCCAACATCTTGCTGGTCGGTCCTCTGCCCGGGGAGCAGCACCAGAGCATCGTTTTCCCGATTCTTTCCCCGGATCCCGCCACCGACAGCGCCATTCACTTTGGCAAGTATCAGCTCCACGTGGGTGGCAATCGCGGCCGCGGCCAGGTGTATCCCACGGGTGAGAAGAGCAACAACGGGGTGTTCACCGCTCCCGCCGCCGGCACCATCGCCTCGATCACCGAGGGAGAAAAGGGCGCCCGGCTGGTGGAGATCACCAAGGCGGATGGCGACAGCGTGAGCGAAACCGTGCCCGCGGGCCCCACCCTGCTGGTCCAGGCCGGGGATGCCATTGAGGC
>JBKDTB010000051.1:0-5155 GCA_046340515.1 Cyanobacteriota bacterium
GTCTCCTTAACGGTGACCGCTTGTTTCGAGGCAGAACTGCATGAGCATCGTCTCCAACTCGATCATCAACGCGGACGCCGAAGCCCGCTACCTCAGCCCTGGCGAACTCGACCAGGTCAAGTCCTTTGTGGCCGGCGGTCAACGTCGTCTGCGCGTCGCTCAGGCCCTCAGTGAGAGCCGCGAACGCATTGTCAAACAGGCTGCGGGCCAGCTCTTCCAAAAGCGGCCTGATGTCATCTCCCCTGGCGGCAACGCCTACGGCGAGGAGATGACCGCCTCCTGTCTGAGGGACATGGACTACTACCTGCGGCTTGTCACCTACGGAGTGGTCTCTGGCGATGTCACTCCCATTGAGGAGATCGGCATCATTGGCGCTCGCGAGATGTATCGCTCCCTGGGCACCCCTCTTGAAGCCATGGCGGAAGCCGTGCGGGAAATGAAGGCGGTGGCCACCAGCATCCTCATCGGCGCCGATGCCGAGGAAGCTGGCTTCTACTTCGACTACGTGGTCGGCGCCCTCTCCTGAGGCCCATCCATTCCACCTCCGCCATCTTCATCGGGATTCCATGCAAGACGCCATCACCAACGTCATCAACCAGGCTGATGTCCAGGGTCTTTACCTGGACGGCTCGGCCATGGGTCGCCTCGAGAAGTATTTCTCCAGTGGCGAATTGCGTGTCCGTGCCGCTGCAACGATCAGCGCCAACGCCTCCGCGATCATCAAGGAAGCCGTGGCCAAGTCGTTGCTCTATTCGGACATCACCCGTCCGGGCGGCAACATGTACACCTGCCGTCGCTACGCGGCCTGCATCCGCGACCTGGACTACTACCTCCGCTACGCCACCTATGCCATGTTGGCGGGTGACACCTCCATCCTGGATGAGCGCGTTCTCAACGGTCTGAAGGAGACCTACAACTCCCTGGGTGTGCCCATCGGTGCCACTGTTCAGTCCATTCAAGCCATGAAGGAAGCCACGGCATCCCTTGTGGGTCCTGATGCCGGGCGTGAGATGGGCGTCTACTTCGACTACATCAGCTCCGGGCTGGGCAACTGAGCCTGAGTTCCATTCGCCGCCAGGAAACACCATGCGCCTGTTCAAAGTCACCGCTTGCATCCCGTGTCCTGAAAAGGCACGCACCCAGCGGGAGATTCAGAACACCTACTTCACCAAGTGGGTTCCTTATGAGAGCTGGTTTGCTGAGCAACAGCGCATCATGAAGCAGGGCGGCAAGATCCTGAAGGTGGAATTGGCCACCGGCCGTCGCCAGCAAAACTGCGGCAACTGATCTTCCTCCCAGACTCCCTGCCCAGCCCACGGCTGGGCTTTTTTGTTGCTCATTTCCCCGTCGACTTCTGTCGCGCTCCCCGGCCCGGGCCCTCGCTCCGATCCTGATCCGGCTCCTCGGCGTCCCCGGCGCCCGCTCCGGCAATGGCAAAGACAAGGGGAGCGGGAGCGGCACGTGAAGATTCTTGGGGGAGGTCCCTCGACAAAGACCCATTCGGCAGGGCTCAATGGGTCACTGGCTTGGCAGAGCCTGCCTCGCCGTTTTTCTCCAGACCCATGGATACCCCCTCCCCGGCCCGCAAGCCTCCCCAGAGCCTGCTTCCCCTTCCCTGGGATCTCTGGCCCGCCGAGGCCCGGCTGGTGGTGGTCATGGTGCTGATCTGGAGCCTCCTCGGGCTGTTGATGCTCACCTCCGCCAGCTGGTGGGAGGCCAGCAAGGAGATGGGCGATGCGGCCTACTACATCAAGCGGCAGGGCCTCTGGTTGCTGGCCAGCTGGGCCCTCTTCTGGCTGGCCATCCGCACGACCATGCGCCGCTGGCTCCACCTGGCCCCCACCGCCCTGCTCATCGGCGGCCTCCTCGTGGCCGCCACGCTGGTGGTGGGCAGCACCGTCAACGGAGCCAGCCGCTGGCTGGTGCTTGGACCGATTCAGATCCAACCCACGGAACTGGTCAAACCCTTCGTGGTGCTGCAGGGCGCTGTGCTCTTTTCCCATTGGCGCCGCATCGGAGCGGACCAAAAAGTGTTGTGGCTGGCCGTCTTTGGCGTGCTGATCCTGCTGATCCTCAAGCAGCCGAACCTCAGCACCGCCGCTCTGACCGGTCTGCTGCTCTGGTTGATGGCCCTGGCCGGGGGCCTCCCCCTGCTCCAGCTCTTTGGCGCCGCGACCGGCGGCGCCCTGCTCGGCTGCGCGAGCATCCTGATCAACTCCTATCAGCGCGATCGGGTGATCTCCTTCCTGGATCCTTGGAAGGATGACCAGGGGGCCGGCTATCAGCTCGTGCAGAGTCTGTTGGCCATTGGTTCCGGCGGCGTGCTCGGACAAGGCTTCGGGCTCTCCACCCAGAAGCTGCACTACCTGCCGATTCAAACCACCGACTTCATCTTCGCCGTCTTCGCCGAGGAATTCGGCTTTGTCGGTTGTGTCATGTTCCTGTTGTTTCTCATCCTGTTTGGTTTTGCCGGCCTGCGGGTGGCCCTCTCCTGCGCCAGCAGCCAACATCGCCTCGTGGCCATCGGCTGCACCACCCTGCTGGTGGGCCAATCGATCCTGAACATCGCCGTGGCCACCGGCTCCATGCCCACCACCGGGCTGCCGCTGCCGATGATCAGCTACGGCGGCAACTCCCTCCTGAGCAGCCTGCTGGTGGCGGGTTTGCTGGTGCGCTGCTCCCTGGAATCCGCGGGGATGGAAACCGCCCGCCCGCGCCGGCGACGGGCCGCGGCGGGGCCGATAGGCTGACCCCCACGTGCCTGCAGCCGATGACCAGCCTCGGGCTCCAGCTGGCTGACTGGACGCGCTCCAGCGAAGCCCTGCTGAACGCCTCCCTGAGCCATCCCACACCGGTCACCCTGGGGCTCGTGTTTCTGGGGGGCCTCCTGACCAGTTTCGGCCCCTGCTCCCTCTCCTTGCTGCCCGTCACCCTGGCCTACCTGGCGGGATTCGGCTCCTCCCCCGCTCTCCCCGCCACCCCTGCCGCGCCCCTGGCGCTGCCCTGGCGTCGCAGCCTCAGCTTCAGTGGCGGCATCGTCACCTCCCTTGTGCTCCTGGGCTTCAGCAGCAGCCTCCTCGGCCGCCTCTACGGGCAGATCCCTGAGGGGGTGTCCGTCGTTGTGGCGGCGGTGGCGGTGCTGATGGGCTTGCAATTGCTGGGCCTGCTCCCCCTGCGGCTGCCGGCGGGACCCGACCCCGAGCAATGGCGCCGCAGGGTGCCCGCCCCCCTGGCTCCCTTGGCCGCCGGTCTGGCGTTCGGCCTGGCTTCGACCCCCTGCACCACCCCTGTGCTGGCCGTGTTGCTCGCCTGGATGGCCCAAGCCGGGCGCCCCGTGGCCGGGATGTTGCTGCTCACCTGTTTCGGCGCGGGTCAGGTGTTGCCCCTGCTGCTGGCCGGAACGGTGGCGGCGAGTCTGCCCGCCTTGTTGCAACTGCGGCTGGTGGGCCGCTGGATCCCCCCGATCAGCGGAGTGGTGCTCCTCACCACCGGGGTTCTCACCCTGGCGGCCCACCTGGCATGAGCACCCTTCCCTCCTCCGCGTCCCCTTGGCGTCGCCTGCTGCGCCTGGTGGCCTGGCTGGCCGACCTGCGCCTGGCGATCCTGCTGCTGTTCCTGATCGCCGCGGCCAGCGGCCTGGGCACCGCCATCCCCCAGAAAGAAGACGCCGCCTTCTACCACCAGCGCTATGACGCCAGCCCCTGGTTGGGATGGCTGAAGGCCGATGGGGTGCTGCGTCTGCAGCTCGACCATGTGTATTCCAGCGGTTGGTTTCTTGCCCTGCTCGCCCTGCTGGGGGTCGCCTTGCTCCTCTGCAGCTGGCGCCGCCAGTGGCCCGCCCTCCAAGCCTCCCTGCGCTGGATCGACCACACCACGCCGCGTCAACTGAGCAAGCTGACCCTGGCGGAATCCTGGCCGGCCCCGGAGGCTGACACCCTGCCGGCCTTGGCCGAGTCCTTGCGCGGCAGGGGCTGGAGCGTGCGGGAACAGGAGGGCCGGCTGGCCGCCCGCAAGGGGCTGGTGGGGCGGGTGGGACCGCTTCTGGTGCACGCCGGCCTGGTGGCCTTGATGGTGGGGTCGGCCTGGGGAGCCCTGGGGGGCCAGCGACTGGAGCGCTTTCTGGCCCCCGGCAGCGACTTGGCGCTGCTGGATCGTCAGGGGAGGCCCCAGGTCACGGTGGTGTTGGATCGCTTCGTCATCAGCCGTGATCCGGCGGGCCGGCCGGAGCAGTTCACCTCCACCCTGCGGCTCCTTCCTCCCGATGCCCCGGCGGCGCCACCGGTGCAAATCAGCGTCAACCACCCCCTCCGCACCAAGGGCATCACCCTTTATCAGGCGGATTGGACCTTGGCCTCCATCCAGATCCAGCTGGGACGCTCGCCGGTGCTGGAGCTGCCCCTGCAGCGGTTCCCCCAGCTCGGGGAGCAGGTGTGGGGTCTGCTGCTGCCCACCCGGCCCGACGGCAGCCAGCCCGTTCTGCTCACCCTCACCAGCGAGGAGGGGCCGGTGGAGGTGTTTGACGCCGATGGGACCTCCCTGGGGCTGCTGCGTCCCGGGGGCGAGGCGGTGGAGGTGCGGGGGTTGCCCGTGCGCGTGGCGGGGGTGGTGCCGGCCAGTGGCGTGCTCTTCAAGCGGGATCCGGGCGTGCCGTTGGTCTACAGCGCCTTCGCCGTTGTTCTGCTCGGCGGTGCCCTCAGCCTGGTGGCCACCCGTCAGCTCTGGGTGGTGGAGGAACGCCGCGGCGCGGAGCGCTGGCTGCACGCCGCTGGCCTGTGCAACCGCAACCTCACCGCCTTTGCCCGGGAGCTGCCGGGGCTGGTGGGGAGCGGCGCCGCTGATCAGCAGGGTTGACGGCTGCCGTGGCTCACCCGCACCACGGTGTGGACGTTGCCGCGGGGATGGAAATCGGCCACCAGCTCCATCCAGCCGGGATCGCAGGCTTCCACGCAGTCATCCAGGATGCGGTTGGCCACCTCCTCATGGGAAATCGTGCGGTTGCGGTAGCTGTTGATGTAGAGCTTGAGGGCCTTCAGCTCCAACACCAGGGGGCCTGGCTGGTAGAGAAGCCGCAACACCGCGAAGTCGGGATAGCCGGAAAAGGGGCAGTGGCAGGTGAATTCCGGCAGCTCGATCGACACTTCATAGGGTCGGCCGG
>JBKDTB010000052.1:0-10255 GCA_046340515.1 Cyanobacteriota bacterium
GCCCGCCGACCCACCTGCATCCGCCGCTTCAACAGGGGCACGGTCAAGCTGGCTTCCGCCGCGAGCTGTTCGAGGCTCGGCTTCTCGCCTCCGGAGCGCAGGGTGAGCTCCGCCTCCAGCTCCTCCAGGGCCACCAGATCCCGCACCTGACGGCCAAGGGTGATTTCCTGCTCGTGGGTCAGCAGGGGCACGCGGCCGATGTCGCGCAGGTAGGAGCGCAGAAGATCACCGGTCTGGGACTGAGCGGCGGAGGTGTCCAGAAAAATCGAGGGCATCTCGGCGGGATTGCGAAACCTTGGTGTTTCGTAAACATAGCATCCTTTTGCGGGTCTTCCGCTCCGCGCCAGAATGGGGAGATGGCACTGGAACGGCTGCAGAAGCTCATCGCAGGGTCGGGTCTCTGTTCCCGTCGACACGCGGAAACCCTTCTGCGGCAGGGCGTGGTGCAGGTGAACGGCCAGGTGGCCTCCCTCGGAGGCCAAGCCGATCCCTCCTTGGATCACATCTCCGTCCATGGACAGCGCCTGGCGCCTCCGCCGGTGCGCCTGACCCTGTTGCTCAACAAACCCCCCGGCGTGCTCTGCACCTGCAGCGACCCCCGGGGTCGCACCACCGTGCTCGACCTGCTGCCGGCGGAATGGCGTCAGGGCCAGGGGCTCCATCCGGTGGGTCGCCTGGATGCCGACAGCCGTGGCGCCCTGCTCCTCAGCAACGATGGTGCCCTCACCCTGCGGCTGACCCATCCCCGTTTCGGCCACCGCAAGACCTATCGGGTGTGGGTGGAGGGTCGCCCTTCGGAAGAAACCCTGCGGCGTTGGCGGGCGGGAGTTCCCCTCGATGGGGTGGCCAGCGCTCCGGTGGCCGTTCGGCCCCTGGACCGCAGCCGGGAGGCCACGCTCCTGGAGGTGCGCATGGGGGAGGGGCGCAATCGCCAGATCCGGCGCACGGCGCAGTGGTTGGGCCATCCCGTGCGCGATCTGCAACGGTTGGCCATCGGTCCGATCCACCTCGGCGGGCTGGCGGAGGGCGACTGGCGCCGGGTGTCCCCGGAGAGCCTGGAGCGCCCGGCCCGGGAGGTGTGATGGGCGCTCCCTCCCTTGCCCTCCGGCTGGTTCGCTGGCCGGGCCGTCGGCGGCCGGGCGCTCCCGGACCGACGCCCCCCCCGGCCGCTCCCGCGGATCCCTTGCGGATCGCCGGCCAGATGTTGCGCGAGAGCCGGGAGGCCAAGGGCCTGCGCTTGCGGGATCTGGCGGAGCGCACGCGCATCAGCATCGCCGTTTTGGAAGCCCTGGAAGGCGGTTGGAAGGATCGCCTGCCCGAAGCCCCCTACCTGCGCACCATGCTCCCCCTCCTGGAGCAGGCGCTGGATCTCTCCTCCGGCAGCCTGGAGGCCCTGTTGCCCGTGGCCTCGCACGGGGGGGCGCGGGGGCGGCCACCCCAGCAGGGACTGGCGGCGGCGGTCTTCTCCCCCTTCACCCTCCATTTCCTCACCCGCTGGCAGGGCACGGTGCTCTACGGCGTCTTGATCTTGGGCCTGTTGTTTGTGGTCAACGACCAGCAACGGCGGTTGGCCGCCCTGGGGCGGTTGTCCAGCCGCCCCGTTCCCCTGCTCGCCCGGAGCGACAACCCGTCCGCGCCGGATCCCGCCGATGGGCCTGCGCCCGCGCCGAGCGCGCTCCATCCCCTGTCCCGGGCCGCCGCGGGCGTGGCCCTTGATCTGTTGGCGCGGGAAAGCCGGCGGGCGGCAGAGGATCGCAGCCTGGGGGCCCTGGGGCTGACGCTGAAGGAGCCGACCCGCCTCGACCTCCGCAGCCCCCGCGGGGGCGACTGGCAGGTGGAACAGCTGCGGGGAGACCTTTCGTTGCCGGTGGTGCCGCCGTTTGAGCTGCGTCTCCGTCCAGCGCCGCCGCCGGGGGCGGTGCGCTGGCGGGGCAGACCGCTGGTCGCCCTGCCCTCCACTGGCGCCACCCCTTCCACCGGCGGCCCGGTTCCTGGCCTCTACGCCGTGCCCGCGCCCGCCCGTTGATCCCGCCCCTGCAGGTGGGCCATCTCGGCATAGCCCTTCAGGGGACCGACCAGGGCCTCCACGGGCCGATCCAGCCGCCAGCACCAGTTGCCGGCACCGGTGGTGCCGGGCGTGTTGAAGCGAGCCTCATCGCCCAGTTCCAGCAGATCCTGCAGGGGAATCACCACCAGCTCGGCGCTGGAGCGCAGCGCCACCTCCAACAGCTGCCAGCCCGGAGCCCGCACCTCCCCGCCCACCAGCTCCGCCACCTGACCCCGCGCACTGTCAGCGAGTTGGCGCCACCAGCCGAGGGTGGTGGCATTGTCGTGGGTGCCGGTGTAAACCACCCAGTGGGAGCCGCGATAGTTGGCGGGCAGATAGGGATTGTCCGGCTGGCCGTCAAAGGCGAATTGCAGAATCTTCATCCCCGGCAGGGAGAAGCCGTCTCGGAGGCTCTCCACCTCCGGAGTGATCACCCCCAGATCCTCCGCGATCAGGGGCAGGCGGCCATCCGCCCGCAGCCGGCCGCTCTTTTGGCAGCGTCTCCGCAGCAGATCGAGCAGGCTGGCTCCGGGGGAGGGGCTCCACGTGCCGTCCATGGCCGTGGTGGCGTCGCCGGCCACGCGCCAATAGGCTTCCAGGGCACGGAAATGATCCAGCCGCAGCAGGTCGAAGAGATCCAGCTGGCGCTCCAGGCGTTGCAGCCACCAGCGAAAGCCCGTGAGGCGATGCACCCACCAGCGGTAGACCGGCGTTCCCCAAAGCTGACCCGTCGCGGAAAAGTAATCCGGCGGCACACCGCTCTGGGCCTCGAGCCGCCCCTCCCGATCGAGGGAGAACAGCCCCCTGCGGCTCCAGGCCTCGGCACTGTCGTGGGCCACGTAGAACGGCAGGTCGCCGAACAGCATGACCCCCCGCTGGTGCGCCTGCTCCCGCAGCCGCCCCCATTGACGCTGAAGATGCCACTGGAGCAGCGCTTCCTCCAGCAGCCCCCGCTCCTCCTGACGGGCGGCCGCCCGCAAAGCCGGTCGCGAGCGCCGCACCAGGGGGGTCGGCCAGTCCCACCAGGGGCGCAGCTCCTGCTGACGGCGCAGGGTCATGAAGAGGCAGTGATCCGGCAGCCAGGAGCGTTGCTGGCGATTCCAGAGGCGAAACGCCTCCCGGGCGTCGGCGTCGCGCTCGGGCCAACGGTGGGCCAAGGCACGCCCCAGGGCCCGGGCCCGGGCCGCCGCCGTTTCCGGGCACAGCTGGCGTGTGTCGCCCTCCGGCAGCTCCCGCAGGTCGCTGGCCTGGAGGGCGCCCTCCGCCACCAGATCATCGGCGTCGAGCAACCAGGGATTGAGGGCCGAGCCGCTGGGAGAGCTGTAGGGCGAGCCCTGGCCATCGGTGGGGGACAGCGGCAACACCTGCCACACCCCCACCCCCGCGCGGGCGAGCAGGTCGAGCCAGGTGCGGGCCTGCTCCCCGAGGGTGCCGCAGGCGGGGGTTCCCGGCAGGGACGTGGGGTGGAACAACACTCCGGCCGAGCGACGGCTCACCGGCTCAGGGCAGGAGGGGTCCGCAGCGGAGGCGTTCACGAGGAGGGGAGGCGATAGCGGGCGATGATGCGCTGGGCGAAGGGGGGGATGTGCCTCTCCACCATGGAGCCGTGGTGGCGGCGCAGCCAGAGGGCGTTGCGCGTGAAGTGGGAGTCGATGGAAAACTTGCCATACTCCAGCCCCGAGGGGCCGAAGCGCTGCACGAACCAGCCCACCACCTCCGCCAGCCAGCGGGGCAGCCGCACGGCCTTGTCGTAGGCGTCGATGCCCTGCTGCACGGCCTGGCGCCGATCGCCGCCACTGGTCACGGCAGCGGTGTCGAGGGCGTGTTCCACCAGATCCAGCAGCCGCTGCCCCTTGGCGTTGCGCACCACGATCCACTGGCGACCGAAGGGGGCCCCCATGTAGCCCACCACCAGATCAGCGCCAGCGTTGGTGTAGTCGAAACAGCTCAGGCAACTCGGCGCGAACACATCCTTCAGGGTGGGGGTGTCGAGGCCGAAGAAGGGCACGGTTTCCTCCTCGCCATCGGCATGGCGGAAGTGGATGCGGAAATCCTGCATGAATTCGTAGTGCACCACCGTTTGCGGCGATCGGCTGGCGCTGTTGAGAAAGGTCTGCAAACCCTCCCGGCTGACGTTGTCGACACAGGGCAGGCCGAGCACGTAGAGGGCCTCCAGGGGCAGGGTGGGTTCCACGGTGCGCAGGGCCTGCACCTGGCAGCCGACGCCGATCGCCAGCAGCCGACGGATGCCGCTGCCCTCCAGCTGCTCCAGCACCTTCAGATTGGGCGACAGGGTGGGCTTGTTCACCCGCGCCGCCAGCACCTCCTCGGGCGTGCGGGCCAGGATCGGCACGGGGGTGAAGCGATCCTCCGGGCTCGCCTGCACGCAGAGCACCGCATCCACCAGGCCCGTTTCAAGGGCGCGAACGCCGATGCGGCTCACGATGCCGGTCCACTGGGCGCCGTCGATCGGAGCCTGGAGGCGGGCGGTGAGCATGCGCTGGTGCACGCCGAAGTAGAGCTCGTTCTCGTCCTCCAGGTTGCGGGAGCGGCCATGGCTGGTCCGCTCCATGGTGTCCATGTGCTGATCGAGAAAGGCGCAGGCCTGGCGCACGTAGGCCACCCAACGGGTGTCGCACAGGCCGCAATCACTGCAGAGGTCCTTGGCGGGCCGGGGGCTGCCCGCCGGCAGGGGGCGGGCGCGCAGGTGGGCCTTGGCGTCAGGTGGCAACAGGGGAGGGGAGGAAGGCTCGGCGGCAGTCAAGACGGAGGCGCGTTGGGGCCCGCGTTCAACCTATCCGCTGGGGCGGCATGGCGGGGGACCTGCGAATTCCTTCAGTCAAAGTGGGGGCACTTTCGCCAGTTCCGGCACCCATGGCCGCTCGCCGGGCACGTCGCCCCTCCTCCTCCTCCCCCCGTGCCGAGGGCGCTGACGCGTCGAGGACGCCACGGCGCTGGTCGTGGCCGGGCTGGGGGATGGCGGGTTTGGCCCTGCTGGGAGCGGTGCTCGGCACAAGTGTGCTGGCTCTGATCTGGCCCCGACCGGACCCCTCCAACAGTTTGCGGGAGGAGATCACGATGGCGACCCTGGCCCCGAAGCCGCGTGATTCGGTGACGGTGCTCGTCATCGGCAGCGACGCGGACACCTTGAACGCCCCCACCAATCGAGCGGCGCCGGCGGGGCCCGCCAACGGCGACACCGTGTTGCTCGTGCGGGTCAACCGGCGGGGCCCGCTGCAGGTGCTGCAGGTGCCTTCCGAGCTGGCCCTCTCCCTGCCGGGGCGGCCAGGCCCCGTCGCCCTGGGAACGCTCTTTCGCGAGGGGGGCGTCACCCTGACGCGGGAGGCCCTGCGGGAACTGCTGAATCTGAAGGACGGGGCCCCGGAGCGCTTCATCGTGGTGCCCCGCCAAGCCTTGCGGACTCTGGTGGACGCCCTGGGTGGGCTGGAGGTGAGCCCGCCGCGGCGCATCAACTATCGCGATCAGAGCCAGAAGCTCACCATTGATCTGCAGAGCGGTCTGCAACGCTTGTCGGGGGCGAAGGTGGAGCAGCTGGCCCGCTACCGCGACAAGTGGCTCGGAGAATCGGGGCGTCGGACCAACCAGCAGGTGGTGCTTGGCGGCCTTCGGGATCAGCTCGCCCAACCCAGCCTGGTGGCCCAACTGCCCGCGATCGTCAACCTCTGGTCCAAAGAGGTGGAGACCAACCTCAGCACGCGAGAGATGCTCAGCCTGCTTGTCGCCGCCCTCGACAAGCCCGAGCCGATGCGGATCGAGACCTTGCCGCTGCGGCCGCCCACCAAGGACTACGCCGATCTGCGGCAACTGGATCCCAGCGCTCCCCGCCCCCTCTGGCCCCAGCCCTGAGCCCTCCCGGGCCTCCTTCCGGCAACCGCCGCTGGTTCTAGATCCCTTCCGCCCCGTCGGTCGGCAGGCCGCCAGAATCGAGGAGCGACCAGCGGCGCCGCAGGACGTCGGTCACGCCGAAGGCGCTCTCCTCCGGGTCGAGCCCGCCGGTGTCCTCCAGCCCACCCAGCCAGGGCAGGCCATCCCGGCGGCGCTGATCAGGGCTCCACGGCCCCCCCCACTGCACCACGCCCAGCAGGGGCACCCGCCACTGGCGCAGGAGGGCGACGCTGGCGGCGGCCGCGCCGCTGGGACGCTGGTCGTAGGCGATGACCAGCAGGGTGGGTTGGCGCCAGGCGCCGAGGGCTTCGGCCCAGGTGCCGCCCTGCTCCAGGGGGTGGCCGGGATCCAGGGGAAGGCTGGCCAGCCAGCCGCCGCCTGTGGTCGGCAGCTGGCGGAGCTGCCCTTGGGGATCCCGGGGATCGCCGATGCGCCGATGGTGGAGGGAGAGGGCGTGGGCCAGGCGTTGCGCGGCGCGTTCACAGGCGCTGCCCGGCTGGCGCAGGCTGGCCTCCAGGCCCGATCCCACCACCACGCTCCGGAGGATTCGGGGCCCGGGGGCCCGTGACGTTTCGTTGAAGGCCGAGGAGGAGCTGGCCGGCATCCGGGATCGGGGCGGGTGGGGGCGGGCCCCGGAGAGGGTGGCCGAGGCGGCACGCTTCTACGATCTACTCTGCCGCGTGCCGCACCAGCCCGCCGTGACCACCTTTTCCCCCACCGAACGGCTGGTCTCCAGCGGCGCCAACCTGCACGCCTCACCCGACACCCGGCGCCTGCGCCTCTTCAGCGGCAACGCGAACTCAGAACTGTCGCGCGAAATCGGCACCTACCTGGGAATTCCGGATGGGCCGCGGGTGATCAAACGCTTCGCCGATGGAGAGCTTTATATTCAAATCCAGGAATCCATCCGCGGTTGTGATGTGTTCCTCATCCAGCCAACTTGCGCTCCGGTGAATGATCACCTGATGGAGCTGCTGATCATGGTGGATGCCTGCCGCCGTGCTTCCGCCCGCCAGATCACAGCCGTGATTCCCTATTATGGCTATGCCAGGGCGGATCGCAAAACCGCCGGACGCGAATCGATCACCGCCAAGTTGGTGGCCAATCTTCTCGTTCAATCGGGTGTGGATCGGGTGTTGGCGATGGATCTTCATTCCTCCCAAATCCAAGGCTATTTCGACATCCCCTGCGATCATGTCTTCGGATCTCCCGTGTTGGTCGACTATCTCAGCACCCTGAAGCTGGATGATCTGGTCGTCGTCTCTCCTGATGTGGGCGGTGTGGCGCGGGCCCGGGGCTTTGCCAAGCAGATGAAGGATGCGCCCCTGGCGATCATCGACAAGCGCCGTTCCGGCCACAACGTGGCGGAGAGTCTCACGGTCATCGGGGATGTGGCGGGCAAGACGGCCGTTCTGATCGACGACATGATCGACACGGGCGGCACCATCTGCCAGGGGGCGAAGTTGCTGCGGCGTTTTGGAGCCTCCCGCGTGTTGTGCTGCGCCACCCATGCGGTGTTTTCTCCCCCCGCGATCGAGCGTCTGTCCGAACCGGGGTTGTTTGAGAAGGTGGTGGTGACCAACAGCATTCCAGTCCCTCCCGAGCGCATGTTCGACCAGTTGAAGGTGATCTCGGTGGCCAACATCATGGGGGAGGCGATTTGGCGCATCCACGAGGAAAGCTCCGTGAGCTCCATGTTTCGTTGACCCGTCGCCCCCGCCCCTGTCCCGCATGTCCCTGCCCTCCTGGATGAGGTCCGCGAGGCCTTCCTCCCCGCGGCCCCGCCCTCTCCAGCGGCGGGTCGTCGCTCGATGGTGGCTGGCCGCTCTGTTGACCGCCGCCACCACCACCGGCCTGCTCAGCGGCAGTCCCTCCGCCGTCCGGGCTCAGACAGGCCGGCTGCCCCAGCCGCTCGGCCGACGGGTGGGTGTTTGGCTCACCAACAGCCCCAGTCCCCTCTACTACGACGTCGGCCGCCTGCAGCAGGCCGTGCGTGAGCTGGCGGCGGCGGGCTTCAACACGCTCTATCCCAATGTCTGGAGTCGCGGCACCACCTTTCACAAGAGCCGCTACGCCCCGATGGAGCCGGCCCTGGCCCAGCTGAATCCCGATCTCGACCCCATTTGCCGCCTGACCAGGGACGCCCAGGCCATGGGCATGCAGGTGGTGCCCTGGTTTGAATACGGCCTGATGGAGCCCGCCGACGCGGCCATCGTGCAGGCCAACCCCGATTGGTTGCTGCGCCGGGCCGATGGCAGCGCGCTCTACGCCATGCATGGGGCGGATTTGAAAACCTCACCGCTGAAGGATCTGCGGGTCTGGCTCAATCCGGCCCATCCGGGGGTGCGGCAGCGCTTCATCGGTCTCATCGCCGAGATCGTGCAGCGTTGTGGCGTGGACGGCATCCAGCTGGATGACCACTTCGCCTGGCCCGTGGATCTGGGCTATGACGCCACCACCCGGGCCCTTTATCGCGCCCAGACCGGCCGGGAACCGCCGACGGATCCCACCGATCGCTATTGGATGCGTTGGCGCCGGCAACAGCTCACCAGCCTCCTGCGCGATCTGCGCACACGCATCCAGCAGGTGTCGGGTCCCCGACGGCTGGTGATCAGCCTTTCGCCCGGACCCTTCCGCTTCGCCTACAACCAATGGCTGCAGGATTGGGAACTCTGGGCCCTGGGCGGCTTGATCGATGATCTGGTCGTTCAGAACTATGCCTACTCCGTGAAGGGGTTTGCGAAGGATCTGGATCAGCCGGCCCTGATCAAGGCGCGGGGCTGGGGGATTCCGGTGGAGATCGGCCTGCTGGCGGGGTTCGGCGGTCGCACCACCGACATGGCCACCCTGAGCCAGAAGGCTGGTCTGGCCTTGGGTCGGGGCCATGGCGTGATTTATTTCTTCTGGGAGGGCCTTTGGGGCCAGTTCGCCGGGCCGGAGGGCGCCGCCTTCCGGCAGGCGGCCTTCCAACGGCTCCATCAGGAGGCCCAGTCCGGCGGCGCACCGCGGGGGCCCGCCTTCCTGCCCACGCCTCCCTCTCCACCGCCGCCCCTGCCGGCGACCTTCCCGCCGTTTCCCGCCGCCAGGGATTGAGCCCCCGGCTCAGGGCGCGAGCCGGCCCATTTCCCAGCCCTTCACCAGCCGATAGACCACGGGCACGACGAACAGGCTGAGGAAGGTGGCCACAAACAGGCCGCTGAACACCACGGTGCCGATGCTGATGCGGCTGGCGGCGCCCGCACCGCGCGCGAGCAGGAGGGGAAGGAAGCCCACCAGCGAGGAGATCGCCGTGAGCAGAATCGGCCGCAGGCGGGCCACGGCGGCGCCATGGATGGCCTCCGGCAGGGGCAGGCCCCGTCGCAGGCGCTGGTTGGCGAATTCCACGATCAAAATGCCGTTCTTGGCGGCCAGGCTCACCAGCACCAGCAATCCCATCTGGCCATAGACATCCAGGGGCAGATCCCGGGCGGCCAGGCCAAGCACCGCGCCCAGCAGGGCCAGGGGCACCGTGACCAGGATGATCAGCGGATCGAGAACATTTTCATAGAGGGCCGCCAGCACCAGGCCCATCACGAGGGTGCCCAGAACGAAGGCCCGCCCGTTGCCGCCGCTGGAGCGGGCTTCCTCTCGGGCCAGACCCACCCACTCGAGCTCCAGGGCATCGTTGTCGCGCTGGCGCAGGAGGGTGTCGAGCAGGGCCATCGCCTGGCCGGTGCTCACGCCGGGGCGCGGCAGGGCCTGCACCGAGATGGAGCGGAGCAGGCGGGAGTGTTGGATCGTCATCGGCCCCGTTTCGCTTTCCATCCGCAGCACCTCCCCCAGGGGGATCAGCTGCCCATCCCGGGCCCGCACCCGCAGGGCGAGCACATCCGTGTCCCGCCCCCGCGCCGCCCCCTCCAGTTGCACAAACACGCGTCGCACCTGGCCACCCTCGAAGCTGTCGTTCACGTAGTCGCTGCCGAAGCTGGCCCGCAGCAGATCCACCACCGCGGCCAGATCCACCCCCAGGGACGCCATCCGCAGCCGGTCGGGCACCAGCCGCACCAGGGGGGATCCGGCGGAGAAGCGGGTGGACACCCGCTCGAAGGCGGGGCGCCCCCCCAGGGTGAGCCCCTGGGCGTCGGCCAGGAAGGCGCGCACCTCCCGTTCGAACGCTTCCAGACCCATCTGGCCATTGCTGGCATCCAGGAGATCGAGCTGCAGGCCCCCCTCGGAGCCGAAGCCGCGCACCGTGGGCGCCTCGCTGAGCTGCACGACGCCATCACGCACCTTGCGCCGCAGCTGGTCCTTGATCCGCTCGCC